>DATFDC010000248.1:0-8810 GCA_035252415.1 Solirubrobacteraceae bacterium | reverse complement strand
GATCCGGGCGGCGCGACGCATGCTCGGCGGCGACGGGCGCTGTTCGTAATACGGCTCCTCGGGCGGCCCGCCGCGGTAGCCCTGCGGACCGTGCTCACGGGCCATCTTCATCGCCTGGGCCACGTGCAGCGCGCGGCGCCCGGTGCCGCCCTGCTCGATCTGGGTCTTGCACGAGAAGCCGTCGGCGATGACGATCGTGTTCGGGTCGGCGTCGCGGACGGCGGGCAGCAGCGCGAGCTCTCCGCACTCCAGCGAGATGTCGTGATGCCCCTGCTCGAAGCCCCATGAGCCGGCCAGCCCGCAGCAGCCGCCGCTGACCGGTTCGACCTCGAGGCCCATGCGCTCGAGCAACTGCTGCTCGGGCTGGACTCCGCCGGTCGCCTTGTGGTGGCAATGCCCCCAGAGCAGCGCCTTGCGCTCGAGGCGAGGCACCTGGAGTCCATGCTCCTCGAAGAACGCGTCGAAGTGGAAGGCGTTGCGCGCCAGACGCGTGGCGTCGTCGTCGTGGGGCAGCATCCCGCTCAGCTCGTCCTTGAACACCGCCAGACAGCTCGGCTCCATGCCCACGATCGGGGTGCCGTCGCGGATCTCGTCGCGGAGCACGTCGAGCGTGCGCTTGAGATAGCGCTCGGCCAGATCGAGGAACCCGTAGTCATAGAGCGGGCGTCCGCAACAGACGTGCCCGGACGGCATCACGACCTGCCAGCCCGCCGCCTCGATCGCCTCCACGCAGGCCACCCCCACGTCGGTGTGGAAGTGGTTGTTGAACGTGTCGGGCCAGAGCACGACGCGCGGTCCGCTCGGGTTGCGCGTGCCACCCCGGCCGCGGAACCACTGCTGGAGCGTCATCGGAGCAAACTCCGGGATCTCCCGCTCGGGGGCCATCCCGGCGGCGAACTTGGCGAGGCGCGCCAGGCCGGGGGTCTGGGTCGCGAAGTTCACCACCTCGGGGATGAGCGAGCCGGCGCGCGCGGCTTGGTCGATCAGCCCGAACGCGTACGCATAGCGGGGGCGCCAGCGCTTGAGCGACTTGAAGTGGTGGTGCAGGAACTCGGCCTTCATCGTCGGCATGTCGACCTGGACCGGGCAGTCGCTCGTGCACCCCTTGCAGGACAGGCACAGATCGAGCGCCTCGTAGACCTCGTCGGACTGCCAGCCGTCGGTGATGACCTCGCCCTGGAGCATCTCGAACAGCATCCGGGCCCGCCCGCGCGTGGAGTGCTTCTCCTCGCGCGTGACCATGTAGCTCGGGCACATCACCGACTCGGCGTCGGGCACGCGGCACTTGCCGATCCCCACGCAGCGGAGCGTGTGGTGGGCGAAGTCGCCCTTGTCGAGCGCGTAGGCGAAGCGCACGGGCGGGCGCCAGGGGTTGTACTCGGTGCCGAGCTTGAGGTGCTCGTCGAGCCGGTAGGGGTCGACCACCTTGCCCGGGTTCATCTTCCAGTCGGGATCCCAGATCCGTTTGAACTCGCGCATCGCGTCGATCAGCTCCTCGCCGTACTGCTTGGCGAGAAGCTCCGCGCGGGCCTGGCCATCGCCGTGCTCGCCCGACAGCGATCCGCCGTAGGAGCAGACGAGGTCGGCGGCCTCCTCCATGAACGAGCGGAACTTGCGCAGACCCTCGGCCGTGCGCAGATCGAAGCTGATCCTGGAGTGGATGCACCCCTGGCCGAAGTGGCCGTACATCGCGCCGCGGTAGTCGTATTTGTCATACAGCTTGCGCAGGTCGCGGATGTAGTCGGCGATGCGCTCCGGGGGCACGGCCGAGTCCTCCCAGCCGGGCCAGTGGTCCTTGCCGTCGGGCGGGAAGGCGGTGGCGCCGAGCCCACCCTCGCGGATCTCCCACAGGTCCTGGCTCGATCCGCCTTCCTGGGCGGACGGCGTGACCTTGACCCGGTCGGGCTCGTAGCCCTTCTCATCGGTCAGCCACTCCTTGAAGCGCTCGGCCACGGCCTCGGACTCGCCGGGCTCCTCGGCGCCGAACTGCACGAGCAGCCATGCGGCGTCGGGCTTCTCGCGCCGCGGCAGCTCCTCGATGTCGGAGACGTGCTCCCCCTTGACCAGCTGGTCCTCGATCAGCAGGTGGTCGAGCGCCTCCAGGCCGATCGGGCGCCACTGCTCGACGATCTCCATGCAGTGCTCGGCCGCCTCGGGCAGCTCGTCGTACTCCACGACCACAAGCGTGCGGTGCAACAGCGCCGGCGTGAGCTTGAACTTGACCTGCGTGAACGTCGCGCAGGTGCTCTCGGTGCCGACGAGCGCGCGGGCGACGTTGAACCCGCGCTCGGCGAGTAGCTCGTCGAGGTTGTAGCCCGAGACGCGCCGCGGCAGCTGGTCGACGGGGTGGAAGCGCTCCCGGATGAGATCCGCGTAGCGGTCGCGGAGGTCGCGCAGCTTCGCGTAGATCTCGCCCTTGCGGCCGCCCGCGGCGATGATCTCGTCGATCCGGTCCTCCTCGTCCACGCCCACCCAGAAGCGCTCGCCATCGTAGGTGACCACTTCGAGTGCCTCGACGCAGTCGGATGTGCGCGGGCCCGGCCCGTACAGCTGCGACTGGACCGAGTGGACGCCGCACGAGTTGTTGCCGAGGTTGCCGCCGATCGTGCAGCGCGAGTGGGTCGACGGATCGGGGCCGAAGATCATCCCGATCTGCTCGCCTGTCTTCTCGTTGAGCTTCTCGTTGATCACACCCGGCTGGCACATCACGGTCTGGGTGTCGGGATCCGCGTCGCCGATCTCGGTCAGGTACTTGGAGTTGTCGATGACCACGGCGAAGTTGACCGTCTCGCCGGACAGGCTCGTCCCGCCTCCGCGGTTGAGGATCGGCGCCCCGAACTCGTGGCAGGCGCGGTGCGTGGCCACGATGTCCTCGAGCGTCTTGGGGATCACCGCCCCGATTGGGACCTGCCGGTAGTTCGAGGCGTCGGTCGCGTAGAGCGCCTTGGTCCCGGCGTCGAAGCGGACCTCGCCCTCCACCGTCTGCTCGAGCCGCCGGCGCAGGCCGCGGACGTCGATGGTGTCACTGGCCGCCATGCCGCCGCGGTAGCGGGTATCGACACGGGCCGGGATCGTCTCGGTTGCCATCAGTCACCTCCGCCGCTTGCCACCTGGTAGCGCTCCGCCTGCTCGCGCCTGAGCTCCAGCCCCAGTCCGGGCCGGGAGCGGTCGGGCGTGAGCAGCCCCTCGCTCGGGTCGAGCGTCCCCTCGAACAGCATGTGCTCGATCCGGTAGTGATCGAAGAAGTACTCGATGTGGATCACGCTCTCCATCGCGCAGCAGGCGTGCGCCGAGATCGCCGGGGCGCAGTGCGCGGAGAACGGGAGGTTGCGCGCCTTGCACATGCCGTCGACGCGCAGCATGTTGGTGGTCCCGCCGCAGCGCGTGACGTCGGCCTGGAGGATGTGCACCGCGTCCGCTTCGAGCATCTGCTCGAAGTACGGGAGGTTCCACCCGTACTCGCCGGCTGCGACGGCCAGCCCGGCCGGCGCACGCCGGCGCAACTCGGCCAGTCCGGCCAGATCCTGGGAGGAGAGCGGCTCCTCGAAGTAGCTCACCCCACGCTCGCGGAAGCGCACGGCCCAGTCGAGCGCGTCCGAGAGCGCGTAGGCGCCGTTGCCGTCGACCATCAGCTCGACGTTCGGACCTCCAGCCGAGCGCGCCTCGTCGATCCGGGCCAGGTCGGCCGTCTTGTCGCGGCCGACCTTGATCTTCACGCTGCGAAAGCCGGCGCTCACCCACTCCCGGATCTGTGCCTGCAAGTGCTCGGAGCTGTAGTTGCAGAACCCGCCCGACCCGTAGATCGGAACGTGCTCGTGGAACCTCGGGAGCGCATCCGCGAGGCAGACGCCGAGCAGCCGGGCCTTGAGATCCCACAGCGCGACGTCCACGGCCGAGATCGCCATCGCGGCGATGCCGGCGTGGCCGAGCTGACGCGACTGCACCTCCATCTGGGCCCAGCAGCGCTCGGGCATCATCGCGTCGGCACCCTCGATGACCGAGGCGAGCTTGCTCTCGATCACCTGGGCAGCGGCCGGGTGGCCGTAGGTGTAGCCGAGTCCGGTGTGGCCGTCGGCATGGACCTCGACCACGACCACGCCGGTCGAGTCCCAGGCCAGGGTGCCATCCGATTCCTGGTCGGTCGCGGTGGGGATCTGGTAGGCGGAGACGTCGACGCGCTCCACCACGCTGCCCACTGAATGGGTGATGAGGCTCATCGGCGGGAACCGCTCAGCGGGTTACGAACTCCTCGAGCTTGCCCTTGAGCGACTGCTTGATGATCCGTCCGGTGTGCTCGTCACCGGGCAGTGCCTTGGCCAGCTTCTTGGCCTGCTCGAAGCGGACGTGCGGCGGCAGCGGCGGGACCTCCGGATCGGTGATCGCCTCGAACACGACGGGACCGTTGTGGGCAAGCGCCTCGTCCCAGGCCGGGCCGACGTCGTCGGGGCGCTCGACCCGGATGCCCTTGATCCCGAGCACCTCGGCGTAGCGCGCGAACGGGAAGTCCGGCAGGACCTGCGACGCCTCGAGCTTGGGGTCGCCGGCCATCACCCGTTGCTCCCAGGTCACCTGGTTGAGGTCGTTGTTGTGGAGCACGACCACGATGCACTGCTGGTTGGTCCAGCGCTCGGCGTAGTGCGCGATGTCGATCAGCCCGGCGTTGCCGATCATCTGCATCGCGCCGTCGCCGATCGACGCGATCACCGGCCGCTCGGGATAGGCGAACTTGGCCGCCAGCGCGTAGGGCACGGCTGGGCACATGCTGGCGAGCGTGCCCGACAGGGCCGACTTCATGCCCTTGCGCATCTTCAAATGACGGGCCCACCAGTTGGTCGCCGAGCCCGAGTCCGAGGTCAGGATGCAGTTGTCGGGCAGCCGTGGTGAGAGCTCGGCGAACACCAGCTGCGGGTTGAGCGGCTGGGCGTCTAGGTGTGCGCGTTCGTCCATCAGCTTCCACCAGCGCTCGACCTCCTGCTGGAGGCTCTCCTGCCACGAGCGATCGCTCTTGCGCTCGAGCAGCGGAATCAGCGCCTGCAGCGTGTCCTTGGAGTCACCGGCGAGGTTGCACTCCGTCGGCGCGTAGCGCATCCCGAGCAGCCGGCCGTCGATGTCGATCTGCACCGCCCGCGCCTGGCCCTCCTGGGGCAGCCACTCGGCGTACGGGAAGCTCGTCCCGATCATCAGCAGCGTGTCGCAGCCTTCCATCATGTCGTAGCTCGGCTTGGTTCCGAGCAACCCGATCGAGCCGGTCACGAACGGCAGGTCGTCGGGCAGCACGGCGCGGCCGTTGAGCGCCTTGGCCACGCCTGCTCCGAGCAGCTCGGCCACCTGCACGACCTCGTCGGCCGCCTCGGCGGCGCCCTGGCCGATCAGGATGGCGACCTTCTCACCATCGTTGAGGACGGCCGCGGCCCGCTTGAGGTCCTCGTCGCGCGGGCGGATCAGCGGCTTGGTGTAGCCGATCGACGAGTACACCGCACCGTGCATGCGCGGCGGCTCGGAGTACTCGGCCTCGCCGACATCGTCGGGGACGATCACCGCGGTGACGCTGCGCGTGTCCTGGGCGATCCGCATCGCCCGGTCGATCACGTGCCGGGCCTGGGTCGGGTCCATGACCGTCATCAGGTACTCGCTGGCCACGTCCTTGTAGAGGGTGTTGAGGTCGACCTCCTGCTGGTAGTTGGCGCCCAGCGACATCCGCTTCTGCTGGCCGACGATCGCCACCACCGGCTGATGATCGAGCTTGGCGTCGTACAGGCCGTTGAGCAGATGGATCGCGCCCGGGCCTGAGGTGGCCATGCAGACGCCGACCTCGCCGGTGAACTTGGCGTGCGCGCACGCGGCGAAGGAGGCGATCTCCTCGTGGCGGACCTGGATGAACTCGAGCTTGTCGCCGACCT
The DNA here is from genome assembly GCA_035252415.1 of Solirubrobacteraceae bacterium. GTDB lineage: Bacteria > Actinomycetota > Thermoleophilia > Solirubrobacterales > Solirubrobacteraceae > Palsa-465. The sequence goes on along the minus strand of DATFDC010000248.1, from coordinate 2,910 downwards.
CGTGGAAGGCGCCGAGCAGGCTGTTGATTCCGTCACCGGGATAGCCGTAGATGCGTTTGATGCCCCAATCGGTGAGGCGATTGAGGATGAACTGGGCTGTGTCAGGCATGAATTTCTCCTTGGGAGGCGCGTGCTCTCTAGTGATCGCGTACCCGAGGTGTGCAGCCGGAAGCGAAGCCGGCCCGCGTCGTGTCTGTTCGCGAACAGTTGCCCGTGGGTGTGTCCGCGTCGTGGCGCGCGATTGCTTGTGGGCAGCGGCGCCGGGTACGGGACTGGGCAGTGGACGCGCCGGCTCCTCGCATCTTTCTCAGGCCGATCGGCTCGCCGCTGACCATCGGCATGTCCGGCCTCGCGATCGCCTCGCTGGTGGAGAGCGGGGTCGCGCTGAAGTGGGTTCCGAGCAGCGAGGGGGTGCAGGCCGGCCTGATCCTGATCGCGGTCCCGTTCGTACTGCAGCTGCTGGCGTCGATCTTCTCCTATCTCGCCCGCGACGGCGCCGCCGGCGCGGCGGTCGGTGTGCTGGCCACGACCTGGCTGGTACTCGGCCTCTCGCATGTGACCGCCGGCACTGGGAAGCCGATCGCGGTCATCGGGCTGCTGCTCGTGGCGGCGGGGGGAGTGCTGGCTCTCTCGGCGATCGCCATCGGCATCGGCAAGCCGCTGCCCGCTGCGGTGATCATGCTCGCGGCGCTGCGGTTCGGGCTTGACGGAGTGCACGACCTCAGCGGGACGGCTTTCTGGCAGCACATCGCCGGCGTGATCGGCCTCGTCGTTTGCGCTGGGGCGGCGTACTGCGTGCTCGCGTTCGAGCTCGAGGGCCAGCAGCGGCGCACGATGCTGCCGACGCTGCGGCGCGGCCGCGGTGAGCTGGCAGTGTCAGCCGGTGTGGACGCTCAGATGGACGGCGTCGCCCACGAGGCCGGCGTTCGTCAGACGACCTGACCCTCAGGCGCCTGCGCGCCGGCCTGCGCGCCGGGGCGACGGGCATCCGCGTGGGCGGCGATCGCATCGGCAGCGTTGATCAGCGACAGATGCGTCAGCGCCTGCGGGAAGTTGCCGCGCAGCGCGTGGGTGCCCGGCTCCATTTCCTCGCTGTAAAGCCCGACGTCGTTGGCCAGGCCGACCATCCCGTCCATCAACTCGGTCGCCTCGTCCAGGCGCCCCATGATGGCCAGCGCTTCGACCATCCAGAACGAGCACGCGAGGAACGCGTTCTCCTCGTCCTGCATGCCGCTGTAGCGGTAGAACAGCGGGCCCTCGGCATGGAGCTCGGTCCGGATCGCGTCGATCGTGCCGTTGATCCTGGACTCGGGGCCGTAGCTCCGGCGTGCGGCCAGCAGCAGGCCGCAGTCAAGCTCGGTCGTGCCGGCCTTGAACAGGTAGGCGTTTCGCTCCTCGGAGAACAGGCGGGTGTCGATGAACTCGCGGACCTGGTCCCGCGCCCGGCGCCATCGGTCGACGTGCCGGGGCGGTGCCTGGCCGCGGTCGACGAGTTCGAGCAGCCGGTCGAAGGCGACCCAGACCCCGAGCTTGGAGGTGCCGTAGTGGGCGGTGTCGCCGAGCTCCCACAGCCCGGAGTCCTCTCGTTGCCAGATGTGCACGAGCAGGTCGGCGATGTCGGCCAGTCGCTCCCCCGCGGTCGGTCCGAGCAGATGGCCGTGATGGACGTAGACGGAGATGGTCTCGAGGTCGTCGCCGAATCCTCCAAGCTGAAGCTGGGCCCCGGCGTTGTTGCCCACGTGCACCGGCGCGGTCCGGCGGTAGCCGTCGAGCGACAGCGACTGCTGGCTGCGCACGACCGATCCGTCGAGCGCGTAGACCGGATCCACACGCGGATGGCTGTTGTTGGTGGCCTGGAGCAGCCACTGGACCGATGTCTGGGTGAGCTCCTCCATCCCGACCGACAACAGCGCGTCGAGCGTGAAGCAGAGGTCGCGCACCCAACCGAAGCGGTAGTCGTAGTTGCGCTCACCGCCGAGGACCTCGGGCAGGGAGGTGGTGCCGGCCGCGGCGATGGCGCCCGTGCGCGCGTCGGCCAGCAGCCGGATCGCCAGCAGGCTCCGTTCGACTGCCTCGCGCCACGGTCCCTCGTAGCCGTGGCGGGCGACCCACGAGCGCCAGACCTGGCTTGTGTCCGAGAGGCGGCGCTCGATTTCCTCGCGGGACGGGATCGGGAGGGTCGGCTCGCCGGCGGCGACCATGGCCAGAATCGCCTGCTTGCCCTCCGCGGCGGTGAACGCGCCGAACGCGCCGCCGCCCGTGAGTTGGGTGTCGCCGGCGTCGAACGTCTGGAGCGCCACCTGCAGGTGGCCGTGCCGGCCGATCAGGGCGTCCTCGATGCGCTCGAGATCGGGCGTGCGCTGGCCGTAGTCGAAGCGCGGCTCGAACCGCCAGTTCATCGGGACCGCGCCGGCGCGGGCCTCGATCTTCCTCACCAGCTCACGCCAGGGGGCCGGCTGGCTCGAATCCATCGTCAGCGCCTCGGTGAGGGTGACCGTGCCGCGGTCGGTGTGGAAGGTGGTCTCGAGCACGTTGGTCCGCTCGAGGTAGCGTCGCTCGGCCGTGAATGGGATTGCCGGTGCCACGACGAAGCGGCCGCCCCGGGCCGGGTCCAGCAGGGCGCCGAACGTGCTCGGGGAGTCCAGTTGGGGCAGGCACAGCCAGTCGATGGCGCCGTCGATGCCGACCAGCGCGATCGTGCGCCCATCGCCGATCGCCGCGTAGTCCTCGATCGGCAGGTAGCCGTCGACGCGGTCGGGCGCTCGCGGGGTCACGACCTTGTGGTTACCCGCGGCGCGCCGCGGTTCGCAGCGGTGTGTCCTTGCGCGAACAGTCAGGGCCGTCGCTCGGTTGCCCGCGGGTAACGCGGTACAAGCGAGAGACGAAAGGAGACAAGATGCCCAAGCAGAA
>DATFDC010000247.1:0-7125 GCA_035252415.1 Solirubrobacteraceae bacterium | reverse complement strand
TCGGACGCGGTGCCGGAGCCGCCACCGCCCGAGCCGGAGCGGGAACGACCCCCCGGGCCGGAGAGCATGCGGATGACCTCGTTGCGGATCTTCTCCGAGTCGGCGTCGAAGTCGAGCAGGATGCGCGCGGCGACGCCCTCGTTCTCCCTGACCAGGCCGAGCAGGATGTGCTCGGTGCCGATGTAGTTGTGGCCCAGACTCAGCGCCTCGCGAAGGGCGAGCTCCAGGACCTTCTTGGCCCGTGGGGTGAACGGGATCTGGCCGGAGGTGACCTCCTCGCCCGACCCGACGATGCGGACCACCTGAGCGCGCACGCGCTCGACCGTGATGTCCAGCGACTCGAGTACGCGCGCCGCAAGACCCTCCTCCTCACGCAGCAGCCCGAGAAGGATGTGCTCGGTGCCGATGTAGTTGTGCTTGAGAGTCCGCGCTTCTTCTTGAGCCAGGACAACGACCTGACGGGCTCGCTCTGTGAATCGCTCGAACATGAATCTTCTCTCTGCGTGTGGCGGGTCTCGGGCTGGTCGGTCGAGGGTTTTCCGGTCTGTCTCCTCCGCTACCTGCTGCGTTACATGGTAGTTCGCAACTGCGGGGACACCGACGATTCCGTTCTACCCACCTTGTCGGCACGAATACGACATTTGATGAGCGAAACGGTTTCGATTTATCGGGCCATGGGCCAGTTTACCAACGGGTCTAGAGGCATCCGACGGCATTCTCTCGCGCGTGCGCAACTTCACAGCCTGTTCATGTTCGCCGTCCAGCCTCCGGATCCCACTCGTACTCGATCTGCCGGGCCGTCCGGAGGGCCAGATCCCGCCCCGCGAACCGGTCCACGAGATGCAGCGCCATGGCGATTCCCGAGCTCAGCCCGCCCGACGTGACCACCTCGCCGGCGTCCACCCAGCGCACCCACGCATCGCCGGCGTCTCCGGCACGCGCCGCGAGGTCCTCCACGTCCTCCCAATGCGTCGTCCACGGCCGCCCATCGAGGAAACCCAGCGACTGCAGGACAAACGCCCCCGTGCAGACCGAGGCGACGGTCTCCGCGCTCGCGGCCGCCTCCCGAACCGCGCCGAGGAGCCTGGAATCGGCCAGCACGTCGTCGATCCGGATCGCCCCGGGCACGACGAGCACGTCGAGACGTCCCGCGTCGGCCAGCGTGGCCGACGGGGTCAGCCGCAGCCCGCCGTAAGCCGCCACGGGCTCGGCGGTCAGTCCCAGCGTCAGCACCTCGAACGGCGGCTCCCCGCCGTCCCGCTCGACCAGCCGCGACGCGGTCAGCAACACCTCGTACGGCCCACCCACGTCAAGCAGGTCGACCTGCTCGAACACCACGATCCCGATCCGCATCCGCCGTGCATAACACGTCACGGCACCCCGGGAGCCCCGACCGTGCCGAATTAAGCCCCGATATTGCGGCTTAACTCGTCACGGTCCGCCGCGATGGCGCGCCGTGACGAGTTAAGCACGGCGGAGGGCATCCGGCTTTTCACTTGCCGTTGGGCCAAGGGATCGCCGGCACGACCGGCGGCGGAGGGCGCTGGGCGGCGGCGCTCGAGCCGGGGAGCGTTGCTCGCCGGCCCGATGGGTGGGAGCGCGCGGGAGGAGGGCCCGTCGCGGACCCCCTCGCGTGAAGTGCAGGACGCTGGGGCCCTCGAATGAGTGAGCCCGGGGGTCCGGACGGGCCCCCGACCGCGCGCTCAGTCCCGCATGGCCGGGAACAACACGACCTCCCGGATCGAGCGCCGGCCGGTGAGAACCATGACCAGCCGGTCGATGCCGATGCCGATCCCGCCGGTCGGCGGCATCCCCTGCTCCAACGCCTCGACAAACGCCTCGTCATAGGGCTGCGCCTCCAGATCCCCGGCGCCGGCCAGGGCGCGCTGCTCCTCGAAGCGGCGGCGCTGCTCGTCGGGGTCGTTCAGCTCGGTGAACGCGTTGGCGATCTCCATCCCGCCGACGTAGGCCTCGAACCGCTCGACCAACCCCTCAACCGACCGGTGGCGCTTGGCGAACGGCGAGAGCTCGACCGGATAGTCCATCAGGAAGGTCGGCTCGATCAGCGTCGGCTCGACGTGCTTGGACACGAGCTCGTCGACCAGCTTCGGCCACCCCTCGTCCTTGGGGACGTTCAGGCCCCGTGCCGACATCGCCCCGGCCAGCGACTCCCCGTCGTTGTGCTCGAGGATCGAGATGCCCGTCCGGTCGCGGATCGCGTCGCACAGCGTCTCGCGGCGCCACGGTGGCGAGAGGTCGACCTCGCCGGCATAGCCCACCTCCAAAGCCACGGTCGACACCAGCCGCTCGCAGCGTTCGGCCACGTCGAAGTAGTCGGCGTACGCCTCGTACCACTCGAGCATCGTGAACTCAGGGTTGTGGGTCGAGTCGACGCCCTCGTTGCGGAAGTCCTTGCCGAGCTCGTACACCCGCTCCAGCCCGCCCACGATCAGCCGTTTCAGATAGAGCTCGGTGGCGATGCGCAGGAAGAACTCGCGGTTCAGCGCGTTGTGGTGGGTGGTGAACGGCCGGGCCGCCGCGCCACCGTAAAGTGGCTGCAAAACCGGGGTCTCGACCTCGATGAAGCCCTCGGCGTCGAGGAAGCGCCGCACCGCCGAGATCACGCGCGCGCGCACGATGAACAGCTCGCGGGCGTCCTCGTTGGCGATCAGATCGAGCTCGCGGCGCCGGAACCGGGTCTCGACGTCGGTCAGCCCGTGGTGCTTCTCGGGCGGGGGGCGCAGCGACTTGGCCAGCAGCGTGTACGCCTGCACGCGGAGCGAGAGCTCGCCGCGCCGGGACATGAACGCGATCCCGTCGACTCCGATCAGGTCGCCCAGATCGAGGCCGAGCAGCCGGTCCATGCCCTCGGCCCCGAGCTCGTCGACCCGAGCCTGGAGCTGGATCCGTCCCGAGCGGTCGACCAGGTCCAGGAAGGCCATCTTGCCCTGGCCGCGCCGGGCCGCGAGCCGCCCGGCGACCCGGTGGCGAACGGAGGTCTCATCCCCGGCGCTCAGCGCGACATGGTCGGCGCGCACCACCGCGATCGGCTCGACCCCGTCGAACTCGTGGGGAAACGGATCGATGCCTGAGGCGCGCAGGGACTCGAGCTTGCCCCGCCGGACCGCCAGCAGGTCATCCGCGCCGTCGGCCCGGTCGGCCGGATCGGCCACAGCCGCCCTTACTTCGACTCGACGTCGATCTTGGTGATCTTCAGCCGCCGCTCGCCCTTGGGCGTGGTGATCACGACCTCATCGCCGCGCTTGCGGCCGAGCAGCGCCTTGCCGACCGGCGACTCGTTGGAGAGCTTGGCCTCGGCCGGGCTCGCCTCGGCCGAGCCGACGATCGTGTACTTGACGGACTTGCCGCCATCGTCCTTGACATGGACCACCGAGCCGACCCGGACCTGATCGGTGCCGAGATCGGACTGGTCGATCACCGTCGCCGAGCGCAGCTTGTCCTCGAGCGCCGCGATCCGGGCCTCCAGCATCGCCTGCTCGTTCTTGGCGTCGTCGTACTCGGCGTTCTCCGAGATGTCGCCGAACTCGCGGGCCTCCTTGATCCGAGCTGCGACCTCGCGCCGGCGCGTTGTGGTCAGGTGGTCGAGCTCGGCCTTCAGGTTGGCGAGCCCTTCGGGAGTGATGATGACGTCCTTAGGCATGGTGCAGACCTGTATCGAGTGCGCCGCCGGTCTGTCCGACGGTCTGGACGAGAAAAACCCGCCTGCTCAGCGGGGATTTCCTACACGACCTGGGTCGTGTGGGCGGACGAGTATAGACGCCCTGTGGCGCCTATCTGGGGCCGTGGCCCTCGATTTCGTCCGCCTGCTGGAAGGTGGGCCGGTTGACCCACTCGATCAAGGGCTGGGTGATCACGCCGATCGGCCGGAACTGGATCGAATCCGAGCACATCTGATCGCCCGCCGCGCAGTTGCTGTCGCCCGGGTACACCTGCTGCGCGGACTCGCCCACCGCCTGCCGCAGCGAGGACTCGAGCTGGGCCCGGCACTGGGTCAGCGAGCCGCCGCCGCAGTAGATCCGGTTCAGCGGGCCGTCCACCTTGTCCCCGAGCGCGGCCCGCAGGTCCTTCTGGACGATGCCGTAGAAGCCGACGTCGAAGGACGAGCCGGTGTGGGCGCCCGCGTGATTGTTCGACGGCGGGTCGTCGATCGGGAAGTCGCTCTCGACCTGCCCGAGCGAGCCGGAGCCGAGCACCGGTCCGAACTCGGCATTTACCAGCAGCGGCCACCAGGCGTCCATGATCCGGATCGCGTCGCTCTGCTCGTAGGACCCGGATGCCCCCGGACTGGCATGGTTGATCCGGTGCGCTCCGCTCGCCACCCAGGTCTGCAGCTCGTCGACGGCGTTCGCGAGCGCCGGGTCGCTCGGATGCCCGATGACCCGCAACGCGTAGGGCAGCACCTCGACCCCGCGCAGATCCTGGGTGCCGGCGTTCCCCATCGCGTTGATCAGGTCGGCCAGCGTCATCTTGCCGCCACTCTGGCTCAGCTGGGCGTCGATGTTCTGGTCGAGTAGCTGGGAGCGGAACACCGACGAGTACTCCTCGGCGGTCGCGGTGTCGTTGTAGCCGGGCGCCTGCTTGTTGTTCCAGCTCGTGATCACGGACTGGTCGATGGTCTGCGGATGGGCGCTCTGGGGGGTCTGCTGCTCGGTCAGGCTCGCGGGGGTCATGGCCGCCGCCGGATGCAGCCCCGGCCACGCATCGACGGCCCAGGTCGGGAACAGCGGGTTGGTGTGCGGGGCCCGCACCGGGTTCTGGCCCGAGTTGAAGTACGCGATGTGCTGGTCGTCGGCGTAGAACCAGTTGAACGTGTAGCCGATGTTGTAGGCGGCGTTCATGAAGTCCTGCGGGTTTCGCATCTCCGCCGGCTCGTTGAACCGCTCGAACCCGACCGCCGAGTCGAGCTCGTGCATGTAGGTCGAGCGGAGGTTCGTGTAGACGACCGGCTGGCCCTTGATCCGGCCGCGCGCGATCACGATGCCGTACGCGGTCCGCTTGGTCTGGAAGGTCACGCTGCCGGCGGGCGTCGAGTCGCCCAGGTTGGGCTGCCAGGACTCGCTCCGGGTCAGCGTCTCCATCTGCACGCACTGCCCGTTCAGCAGGTAGTAGTCGGAGTCGATCGCGGCCGCGCCGCCGCTCGGGTTGCACAGCGGCGCCGCGAACGTGTCGATGATGTTCTGGCCCGACGAGGTGGCCGACCACGCGTAGTCCTGGCCGTGCCCGAGCTGCACGTACAGGTTGGTGCCCGGGAACGCCGCTCCCTCGGCGTCGATCCCCGGGCCGTGCTCGTCCTGCTCTATGAGGATCTGCGGGCTGAAGTAGCTGACCTGCGGACCCATCACGGCGAGTGGATGTCCGCTCGCGCTGTCGGCACCGCTGACCACCAGCGCGTTGGACATGCCGCGCCCGAAGGCGAGCAGCGATTGGCTCAGGTTCGAGGCCCCGGTGGCCGGCCGGGCCTTGGATCCCGCCGTGGCCGACCCCGACTCGCCCGCGGGGACGGCGCCGGCGCTCACCGGGTTGACGTACTGGACCGAGCCGGGATCCGGGAGCGCGAGGGTCTTCAGCACGGCCTTGCTCGGGTTCGGCAGCGTCTGGTAAGGGAACGACTTGCCGCGCTCGGTGGTCGGCGCCTCGGGGTCGGACGGATCGTCGAAGCTCATGAAGGTGGCGAACCCCGAGTGGTCGTTGGCCAGCCTGCCGGCGCGGAGTCCCGCTTTGCCCGCCCGCCGGGTCCCCGGACGGACGCGGTGCGTGGGCCGGCGGGCATGGACGCCCGCCGGAACGGCCCCAGGGACGTCAGGCGAAGCCTGACCCGATTTCTTCGTCTTGGGCTTGCCCTTGTGCTTCTTCTTCTTCGCCTTGTGCTGCGCGATCAGCTCCGGAGAGCCCGCGACCGTGAAGTGCTCCGGGCCGAACTGCGCCTTCAGCCCCTCGTACAGCACGGCGTTCGAGAGCTGTTGCCCGCCGCCGTTGCCGAAGATCCCGCCGACCAGCGTCGCGATCGCCACGATGTCGTTGACCGTGAACGGCTGGGGCCCGAGCGGCTGGCCGATCGCCGCGTACTCGGCCGGCATCATCGTCAACGCGTTCAGCGGGCTCTTCGCGGCCGAGATGTAGGCGTTGATCCCATCGATGTAGTTGGTCGCGTCGCTCATGATCTGCTGTCCGTCGGGCAGGTTGGCGGCGCCCCAGTTGATCTGGTTGGTCAGGTCCTGCTCGTTGTAGGGCTCGTTCTGCCACACGCTCTCGTCCATGCCGACGTTGGCGCCGCCGGCGAACTGGGCGAGCTCGCCCCGGCCGGCGTGCCGGAGCACGTCCATGAAGAACAGGCGGTCCTCCGCCGACGCGTAGCCGATCCCGAACATCAGGGCCGCCCGGGTGTCGCCGTAGATGTGGGGGACGCCGAACTTCGAGTCGCGCTCGATCGTCACCCCCGGCTCGGGGCTCTCGGTGCCGGCCACGTCGCCGGCCGGGACCCCGAACGTGGCGTCCTTGTAGAACTGCGGGATCTGCGACTCGGTGATCGGGGCCGCGGTGGTCAGCCCCGAGTACATCCCGAGCTGGTCGTTCGCGTGCGGCGGGTACACGCCGGCCGCCTTGAACGCCGCCGCCTGGGCCGCGTCGTCGAGGCCGTTCTGGCCCGGCGGCAGGATGTTCCGAAAGCCGCCGTAATCGTTCGTGCCGTACGGCTGGACCTGGGCCGCCGCCGCGGGCGCAAGCGCGCACGCGAACACGAGAACGATCACGGCCACCCTGCCAATGCGCCGGAACACGGCGCGGCAGACTACTACTAGGCCGCTGCGGCGCGCGCCGGTTCTGAGTCCCGCTCGAGCAGCTCTCGCGCGGCGTCCAGGGTGGGCGCGGTCTGGAGCGCGGCCTGCAGCGCCTTGCCGCCGCCCAGCCGCTCGACGTACCAGGGGTAGAACTTGCGCAGGTAGCGCGTCGCGCGGTCGAGCCCCAGGTGCTCGACGGCGCGGCCGATCACCCAGTCGAGCTCATCCAGGATCTCCGCACGATCCGGTTCGGACTCCCGTCGTCCGAGCACCTGCTCGAACAGCCATGGGTTGCCGAGCGACCCGCGTGCGAGGAGCACCGCGGCCG
>DATFDC010000246.1:0-4074 GCA_035252415.1 Solirubrobacteraceae bacterium | reverse complement strand
CTCGATCCGGGCCCGCAGCTGTTCGGGTGCGCGCTCGGTCGCCCGCGCCTGGTGCAGCGCTTCGACCACGCGTCGCTCGCGCTGGTACAGCGCGCACAGCTCGGGCGACCCGGCGATCTTCGCCTCCACGTCGTCTCGACGAGCCGGATCGAGCGTGCCGTCGGCGAGCGCCGAGAGGTCTGCCAGCTCTCTCTTAGAGTGCATCGAAGGTCCTTCGCCTGCCATCAGCTTAATGACGCCAAATGTAGACGGGATCTTCCCGTGTGCTCAGGCGCCGCGGTAGGGCCCGGACAGGTACTCCGAGAGCATCCGGGTGGCGCTGAACCGAGGGCCGAGCGTTTTGAGCGACGCGCGGACCCGGGCCAGCCAGGCCGACGGCACGCCGTGCTCGTCGCGGTCGTAGAAGGTCGGCAGCACCTGCTCGTCGAGGACCTGATGGAGCGCGTTCGCGTCGCGATCGTCCTGAGCCTGGTGGTCCGAGTCGACCTCACCGGACAGGCCCCATCCGTTCTCGCCGTCGTAGCCCTCGGCCCACCAGCCGTCGAGCACGCTGAGCTGCAGCCCGCCGTTGATCACGGACTTCATCCCGCTCGTGCCGCTCGCCTCGAGCGGCGGCCGGGGCACGTTCAACCACACGTCGCAGCCGCGCACCAGCCAGGCGGCGGTGGCCAGGTCGTAGTCGTCCAGGAACACGACCCGCTGGCCGACGATCCGTGCGCCCTTCATCCCGAACAGCCGCTGCAGGGTGCGCTTGGCCTCCTCGTCGCGCGGATGCGCCTTGCCGGCGAGCACCACCTGAACCGGTTGATCGCCGCCCAGCAGCCTCTGGGTCCACTCGGGATCGCGGGTGAGCAGGTCGATCCGCTTGTAGGTGGCCACCCGCCGGGCGAAGCCGATCGTGAGCACGTGAGGATCGAACGTCTTGGCCGCGGCATCGACGTACTCACGCACGTCGCCCCGCTGGAGTCGTTCGTTGGTGCTGCGGGCCCGCATCTCCTCGACGAGCTGGGCGCGCTGGAGCTCGCGCGCGTGCCACAGCTCGGCGTCGGGGATCTGGTCGATCCCGGCCCAGGTCTCGGGCTCGGCGGCGTGTGCCATCCACCCCTCACCCAGGTGGCGGTCCATCAGCTCGCGGATCGGCGCGCCGATCCACGTCGGGATGTGCACGCCGTTGGTGACGTGGCCGACCGGGACGTCGTCGACGCCGAGCTCGGGCCACAGCGCCTGCCACATCTCGCGCGCCACCTCGCCGTGGCGACGGCTCACCCCGTTGGCGGCGCGGCTCAGGCGCAGCGCGGCCTGGGTGACTCCGAACTTCTCGTTCTCGTCCTCGGGATTCGTCCGGCCGAGGGCGATGACCTCGTGGGCGTCGATCCCGAGCTGGGCCATCAGCTTTCCGATCGCATCCTCAACCTGGTCGGCGGGGTAGCTGTCGTTCCCGGCCGGCACCGGAGTGTGGGTGGTGAACACGGTGCGCTCGCGCGCCGACGCGAGGCCGGTGGCCAGCTGCTCGCCCGAGTGCATCTCCTGAGCCGCGAGCTGCACGGGGGCGAGCGTCGCGTGACCCTCGTTGAGATGGATCACCCCGGGCTCGAACCCGAGCGCGGTGAGCGCGCGGACCCCCCCCGCGCCGAGCAGGACGTACTGGGCCAGGCGGATGTGCTCGTCGGACTCGTACAGGCGACCGGTGATCCAGCGCTCGACGTGACCGTTCTCGGGCACATCGGTGTCGAGCAGGAACAGGGGCACCCGGCCGATGTCGACGCGCCAGATCTGAGCCGTCACCTCCGCGTCGTAGATCGGCACCTCGATCTTCAGCGGGACCTCGCCGGCGCCGGTGACCAGCGCCGCCGGCAGGCGACGGGGATCGGTGTCGATCCAGTACTCGTGCTGCCAGCCGCCGGCGTCGATCCGCTGGCGGAAATAGCCCTTGCGGTACATCAGCCCGACCGCGACCAGCGGTACCGCACAGTCGGAGGCCTCCTTGAGCAGGTCGCCAGCCAGCGCGCCCAGCCCACCCGAGTACACCGGCAGCGACACGTGGACGCCGTACTCGGCGCACAGGAACGCCACCGGCCGCGCCGGATCGATCGACGGATAGGGCGGCCGGTCGAGGTCAGCCTTGACCTGCGCCTCGACCGCCTCGATCCGCTCGACCAGCTCGCCGTCGGCGGCGACCCGGCGCAGAGTGGCGTTGGACACCTCCTGCAACAGCCGCACCGGGTTCTGGCAGGCCAGCGTGAAACGGGCGTGATCGATCGCTTCGAAGATCTCGGGGCCGCCGGGCAGACACGACAAGCGGTAGTTGTAGGCCAGCCGGGCCAGCGGCGCCAGGGTGTCGGGAAGCCGCTCGGCGAGATCCTCCGCGGCGCGCCTCACATCCTCGCGACCGTCGTTCATCGTGACCCGCCCGTAGCTCACGGCGGGGGATTATGGCCAAGCGGGTACGCTCGCGCGCCGTGACCGACTCAAATGTTCATGCCTCGGCGGGCCAGATGGGCGTCCTCGCGTTTGGCGATTCGATCACCAACGGGGGCGGCGAGCTGCAATGGGGCGTCGCGCTGCAGTCCTGGGCGCTGTGGGTGGCCCGCGGCCTCGGCGTGCCCTACACGGGATACGCGGCCGATGGAGCTTTCGTCTCCGACGTGGTGCGCTCGCAGATCCCCGCGTTCGAGGCGCGTTCGCACCCGGGTGCCCGGTATGACGTCGGCTGCCTGTACATCGGGGTCAACGACGTGCGCACGGTGAACTGGGACGCCGCGGCGTTCGAGTCGGCGTTCCGGACCGCTCTGGAGTTCCTGAGTGAACGCTGTGACCGCGTGCTCACGATTACCGCGCCGCTCGACCTCGGCCGCCCGTGCGCCGGGGACAAGGTCGAGGACCTGAACGCGGTGATCGTGAGGGTGGCCGTTGACGTGGGCGCGCTGGTGCTCGACCTGCGTGCATGGGGGGCGCGCAATCTGGTTATGACCGACCACGTGCATCCGACCGCGTTCGGCCAGATCGACATCGCCGAACGCGCGCTCGATGTGCTCGCGCGGGACGGCGCCTCGGTTTCCGTGCGGCCGTCCTCGCTGATCGCCTACCGGATCACGTGGTGGCAGCGGCTGCGCGGCGACGTGACGTACGCCTACCGGCACGTGAAGGTGAGCGCTCGGGCGGCCGTGTTGCGAGCGTGGTTTGCGGCCCGCGGCGCGCTCGGGTGATTACAGCCCGGAGGGGTGCAGAACGGTTGGGAAGCTGGCCAGGTAGGCCGCCGACGGCGTGCCGATCTTCTCGACGCCACCGCCACCGCCCCACGCGCCGTGCGACCCGCCCGACTCGTAGAACTGTCCGTTGATCTCGATGATCACGTGGCCGCTCTGGCCGGGAAGCGCGCGGTCGTAGACGGTCACGTACTGCCCAGGTCCCGGCTCCATCCCGGCCTGATTCGGCAGCGCGGTCGTGTCGACCGGCGCGGTCAGGTAGCCGCCGGCGTGGAGCACGGCCGACACGAAGCCCGAGCAGTCGTAGCCCGACTGGGGGCCCCACCCGCCATGCCCGCCGCCGATGACGTACGGCTTGCCGACCAGCGAGTTGGCCATGTTGGTCATGGCCTGGACCTGCGCGGGGGCGTTGCCGGCGCTCGTGGTCAGGCCCGGGATCGCGGTGGCCAGCGCCGGCGTGAGCGCACCACTCATGTCGCCGGCCGGGGCGGCCGTGCCCAGCGCCGAGCTTCCGAGCGCCGAGTTCAGCGCGTCGCTGAAGCTGGTGGTGCCCGGGACGGTCTCCGCGGTGGAACTCGGGCTGCTTTGTGCGGCTGCGGCGGCGGGATCGGCGAGCTGCTGCTGCATCGCGACGATCTGGTCGATCCGGCCGACCACTGCTTCGATACTCATACTCCTCTGGGATCGGCGGCCGCGAACGCAACTTGAGCCCGGTCGGTCTGCGTTTTGCCGGAATAATTCCGGCAAAAGTCAGACGATCCGGCCCGAGGCCTCGGTGGCCTCGCGCAGCCGACGGGCCATCGCCGGCTTCAAGGCGCCACGCTCCATCTGCCACCGCCACGCTCCCGCCGCCCGGCCTGGGGCGTTC
>DATFDC010000245.1:0-2090 GCA_035252415.1 Solirubrobacteraceae bacterium | reverse complement strand
CCCGCGGGGGCCTGCCGGGAAGCCGGTCTGCCGGAACACCGCACTGGCCAAGGTGACATGCAGCCTTCTGTTCGCCCCGGGCACGTGGGTGATCGAGAGCCCCAGCACCACGGCTTCGTACACGCTCAGCCGCGACCACATCGTCTACGCCCGTGGCACCGCGCGCCTGGGCGGCAAGCGCTCCGTGCGGGCCGCTCTAAGGGACACCCGCCACCTGCGGGCCGGCCGCTACCTGCTGACCGTGAGGCTGACCAACCGCCGGCACCGGATGACCGCTCGGCTTGTGGTGACCGTACGTTGAGCGCCCCGGCGACTCCGAGCGCAGCTCAGCCCTGGGCGCGTTCGGGGTCGCCTCGGTCTTCGCCACCGTCACCTCGGTCTTCGCCACCGTCACCTCGATCCTCGCCACCGTCACCGCGCGCTGCCCACCACGTCCGCAGATCTTCGCGCTGGTGAGGCAGCGGGTCGGCCGAGGGCTTGCGCAGCTGCACGTAGTCGAGCGCGTCCTCGATCTCGCGCCCGGTCCGTACGGCGACCACGCCGGCCGCCACCGCGGCCGACCGCTGCCATCCGGCGCGGCAGTGCAGATACGTACGCATCCCGGCGTCGAGCGAGTCGCTGACCTCCTGGACGGCGGCTTCGAGCACCTCAGGCGGAAGGCCCCCGTAGTCGGGCAGGCGGAGCCGCCGCTCCTCGATCCCGGCCGCGCTCAACGCTCGCTCGACCTCCTCCCGGTCGCCGGGCCGGTACTCCTCGTCCTGGGTCAGGTTCAGCACGCGGCGGACGCCCATCCGCTCGAGCATGGCCACGTCGGCGGCGTCAAGCGGATAGGCGCCGACGAGCAGGTCGTCGAGCACGTCGGCGAACCCATACGAGCGAAACCAGCGCGACACCCGGCAATCATCGCGCTTGGGAAAAAACTGTCGCCATGCTGAAGTTTCTTCCCGAGCGACCCTCCGGGGATTGGCGCCAGTCGGCGTTAAGCTCGATGTCATGTCGCCGATTCGCACCGACACCTTCGATCTAGGCGGCCTACGACTCACCGCCGGCGAGGGCCGGCGGCTCGATCTGCACGTCGCGATCGAGCCGTTCTCGCTCGGCGGGGAGCGCTATCCGGTGCGGCCCGAACTGGCGCCGGTCCGGCTCGATATCTCCCGCACCACCGGCGACGGGTACGCGCTGCGTCTGCGCTTCGAAGCGACGCTGGCCGGGCCGTGCATGCGGTGCCTCGAGCCGGCCGCCCCGACGTTCGCGGTCGACGCGCGCGAGGTCTCCCAGCCGCCCGACCCGCGCGTCCACGGCGCCGGCCGGGGGCCGGGCGGCCCAACCCGCGGCCGCGGCAAGCAGGCCGACGCGGACGACGAGCTGAGCTCCCCGTACATCGAGGCCGGGGTGCTCGACCTGCGCGCGTGGGCCCGCGACGCGCTGGCGCTCACCGTGCCCTCGAACCTGCTCTGTCGCGAGGACTGCGCGGGCCTGTGTCCGGTCTGCGGCGTCAACCTCAACCAGGCCGGAGCAGAGCACCAGCACGAGCGGGAGCCCGACCCCCGGTGGGCGGCGCTGTCGGAGCTGCGTTTCGAGTGACGGCACTCGTATCGCGCGCCGGCAGGGTTTCGCGGGCGGCGTGGCGGTTACACTGCCCGACATGGCCGTCCCCAAGCAGAAGCAGTCCCACGCGCGGACTACGCAGCGTCGCTCGCAGCACAAGGTCACCACGCCGACCTACAACGCCTGCCCGCAGTGCCACAGCCCTCGCCTCCCGCACCGGGTCTGCCCCGTTTGCGGCAGCTACAAGGGGCGCGAGGTAATCGTCCCTGACCGGGACGAGCACATCGGCTGACGCCGCAGCTGTGGTAACCGTCGCCGTGGACGCGGGCGGGGCGGACCTCGGCCCGGCCGAGGTCGCGGCCGGCGCTGCCCGGGCGGCCGAGCGCGGGACCCGGGTGCTCCTGTTCGGCCCGGCCCGCGAGATCGGCCGCGTCCATCCCGGAGTCGAGGTGATCGACGCGCCGGTGTCGATCGCCAAGGCCGCCGATCCCGCCTTCGCCGTACGCTCCACGCCGGAGGCATCGATCGTTCAGGCTGCCAAG
>DATFDC010000244.1:0-7788 GCA_035252415.1 Solirubrobacteraceae bacterium | reverse complement strand
CCCGCGAGCGCGGTGACGAACCCGGCGAGCCCGAACAACAGTGCGCCGGCAAGGATGTCGCCCGCCGTGGCTCCTGGAAGCGGGTAGTTCGTGAGCACCGGGATCAGCAGCGCGATCGAGCAGTAGGAGGCGAAGGCGATCAGCGGCGCCAGCTCGAAGAACGGTGACGCCGTCTCAGGCCGCAACGACTCCTTGCGGAAGTACTTCCAGATGTCGTAGTAGGGCTGGAGGACCGACGGCCCGGTCCGCCACTGCGCCCGCGCCTCGGCCTTGGCGATCACCCCGCTGATCAGCGGCGCGAACACCAGCAGCGCCAGGACCTGGCAGACCTGAATTCCCCATGGCGGCAGCATGATTCCGTGAGCCTGTACTCCTACGCGGGCGCGCGAACGCGGTGTGCGTAGGAGCTATCAGCCGGAAGGCGGTTCGGCCACGCGGACCCGGCGAACTCCATCGCCGCACTGCAGGGTGCAGGCAATATAGCGATGACGGCTGTCGGCACAGCCGCCGCCAGAAGCAGGTGGCTGGTACACCAGGATCGCTAGGATCGAAACGAGCGATGAGGCTCGCTCGGACCGCGGGGCGACCGCTGATGGCCTCTATCCCCGACCGCTCGCCGATCCAGGAGGTCTTCATGCCGCTAGCCCTGAGTCTGCGCCGCGCCCGGCCGGCGTCGCGCGTGCTCGCGGCTGCACTGCTCGCGTGCCTGTGCCTCGGCGTCGCCGCTTGCGGCGGCGGCTCCCACAAGAAGCCGAGCGCCTCGGCGACCAAGCCCCCGCACGTGGGCGGGACACCTCCGACCGCCCGTAAGCCATTCCCGGGGCGGCCGAACATCGTCTTCGTGCTCACAGACGACCTGTCGAGCGACCTCGTCCGGTACATGCCCCACGTCCTGGCGATGGAGCGCCACGGCCTCACGTTCAGCAACTACTTCGTGTCGGACTCGCTGTGCTGTCCCTCGCGAGCTTCGATCTTCACCGGCGACTTCCCGCACGACACGCATGTGTACGGCAACTTCGGCACCCGAGGCGGGTTCCAGGCATTCCATCGACGAGGCGAGGAAAGCCGCACGTTTGCCGTCGCGCTGAAGCGCGCGGGCTACCGCACCGCCATGATGGGCAAGTACCTGAACGGCTACGGCCAGGTGGCTGGGCAGGGTCACATCGCCGACGGAGCGGCCACGGACGTGCCGCCCACCTATGTTCCTCCCGGGTGGAATGAGTGGGACGTGGCGGGGTGGGGCTATCCGGAGTTCAACTACACGCTGAACGAGGACGGCGTCCTGCACCGTTACGGGCACCGACCGAACGACTACCTCACCGATGTGCTTTCCCGCAAGGGCGTGAAGTTCATCGACGACGCAGCCCGGAGACATCACCCGTTCTTCCTGGAACTGGCGACTTTCGCGCCGCACTCTCCCTACACCCCGGCCCCGGTCGACAAGCATGATTTCACCGGCCTGCGAGCGCCGAGGCCTCCCAGCTTCGACGTCCTGCCCACGCATCCGCCGGAGTGGCTGGCTCCCCATCCGCCCCTGACTCACAAGCGGCTGGCCCGGATCAACTGGGCGTTTCGCCGCCGAGCGCAGGCAGTCCAGGCGGTCGACCGGATGATCGGAAGGATCGAACAGACACTCAGTGCCGATGGCCTTTCCCGCAGCACCTACCTCGTCTTCAGCTCGGACAATGGCCTGCACAACGGCGAGTACCGCCTGATGCCCGGGAAGCTGACCGCGTTCGACACGGACATCCGAGTCCCGCTCGTCGTGACAGGGCCGGGAGTCAAGCCCCACTCGACCACAAACAAGATGTCGGAGAACGTGGACTTGGCCAAGACGTTCACGGCGCTCGGCGGGACGACACTGCCCGGCGATGGGCACAGCCTGAAGTCCCTCCTGAACGGGAAATCTCCGCCGCGCTGGCGCGACGCCGCCCTGATCGAGCACCAGAGCCCTCCGCTGCGGGTACGGGATCCCGACTATCAGCAGCCGGCCAGCGGCAGCCCGACGACCTACGAGGCGATGCGCACCGACGCATTCCTATACGTCGAGTACGCGGACGGGGAACGCGAGCTATACGACCTCCGAACCGACCCGTTCGAGCTCCACAACATCGCCGGCCGGCTGACCGATCGACAGCTGGCCCGGCTGCACGCCGGACTGCGCGCCCTGGAGCGCTGCCACGGTGGGAAGGGCTGCTGGAGGGCGATGCACGTCAAGTCGCTTCGACTATCCGCGCACACCTAGCCCCAGCACGACTGGCGCCAGCCCATCAGCACTACCGCCGCAGGGTGGCGGACAACGCCTTCGGGTCGAGCAGCAGGTCGAGCGCGTCGGTCACTGACGCGCACACGACGTCGGCGGAGCGCAGTGCTGCTGCGCTCGCTCCTTCCGGCCCCAACACGGCGAATCCGATCGCGGCTGCCTCGAGCACCAGCACGTCGTTTGCGCCGTTGCCGATCACGGCGCAGCGGTCGCGTCCCAGGTCGTCGAGAACCTGAAGCTTCTCTTGACCGGTCGCCGCCCGCAGGGCGCCGACCCGCAGCCTGGTGGCGATCGCATCGAGCGTCCCAAACGTGTCCGCGGAGACCAGGCAGATATCGAGCCTGTCGCGCAGTTGCTCGAGCCGGCTCGTGACGAAGTCCAGCAGAACCCCCCGGTTCGTCAGCGTGCCGTTGACGTCCAACAGCAGGTGGTCAAGCCGCAGGTCGGGCACCCCGGGGATCGAAACCGACAGCGTCACGTCGATGATGACCTCCACTTCGAACTCGTTCTAGAGGCCATCAGCGGGTCCCCGCGTTCAAGCGAGCCTCATCGCTCACGGAAGCGTACCCCTCAGTCGGGTCCGTCCGCGCCGCTATCGTGAGATCAGCGCGATGAGGCTCTGCGCCTAACCGCCTTCGGGCTGATGGCCTCTGGTCTGACCGATGACGCCGACCGAGGAGTCCAGTGGACCCGAGCCGATCCCGCGCCGCCGACGATCTAGCCCCGGACGGAACGACCAAGCCGCGCGGGGCCGCGCGTCTCTCGCCGGCGATGAAGTTCGTGTTGATCGTCGGCGTCATGAGCTTTTTTGCCGACTTCACCTACGAGGGCTCGCGGAGCATCATCGGCCAGTACCTGGGTCTCCTCGGCGCCGGGGCGTTCGCGATCAGTGTCGTCACTGGGTTCGGCGAACTGCTTGGGTACGGCCTGCGGCTGTTCTCAGGACGCGGCGCGGACCGAACCGGCCGGTACTGGCCGATCACGATCGGCGGCTACATCCTGCAGATGTCGGTTGTCCCGTTGCTCGCGCTCGCGGGCAGGTGGCAGATCGCGGCACTGCTGATCATCCTCGAACGCGTCGGGAAGGCGACCCGGAACCCGCCTCGCGACGCGATGCTCTCACACGCCGCCAGGGAGATGGGCTATGGCTGGGGCTTCGGCGTTCACGAGGCGCTGGATCAGTTCGGGGCGCTGTTCGGCCCGCTGCTCGTCGCCCTGATCGTCGCGACCAGCCACCACGATTACAAGACAGCGTTCGCCGCGCTGGCGGTGCCCGGGGCGATCACGCTGTCGCTGCTCGGCGTCGCCCGAGTGCTGTACCCGCGCCCGCAGGAGCTCGAGGCCGGGCCCGCCCACGTCAGCGCCGAGGGCCTGCCGCGGGTGTTCTGGATCTATCTCGGAGGAGCGGCGCTCGTGGCGGTCGGGTTTGCCGACTTCCCGCTCATCGCCTATCACTTCCAGCGCTCCGGCACCGTCCGTGCCGACCTCACCCCGGTCTTCTACGGTGCCGCGATGGCGGTCAGCGGCGTGGGCTCGCTCGTGTTCGGGCGGATGTTCGATCGGCACGGGATCGCCATGCTCGTCCCGCTGACGGTGGTGTCCGCCGCCTACGCGCCGCTGGCGTTCCTGGGCGGGTTCTGGGCCAGCCTGATCGGGGTCTGCCTGTGGGGCCTCGGGATGGGCGTGCACGAGTCGATCATCCCTGCCGCCGTCGCGCCGATGGTCTCGCCGAAGCGGCGAGCGTCCGCCTACGGCCTCTTCACTGGGGTGTACGGGATCGCCTGGTTTCTCGGCAGCGCGGCAATCGGGGCGTTGTTCAGCGTTTCGCTGAGCCTCGTCGTTGCGTTCGCGATCCTCGCCGAACTCGCCGCCATCCCGCTTATCCTGATCGTCCGTCGGCGGACCACTCCAAGCGACGAGAGCGACGATGGCGGACGCGAGGACGCGGGCTCCTCATGACCAGCGGAAGCTGGCCGTACCTGGCCGGGCAGTGCCCCAAGTGCTTCTACTTTCAGCCCGAGCCGGTGCGGTTCACCGATGACTCGGGCTACGAGATCATCGGCTTCTGCCGGCATCCACGAATCGGCATGGAGCTGTTCCTGCCCCAGAGGCTCGAACTGACGTCGACGGAGCGCTGCCCGCAGTTCGTCCCTCGGGCGGCGCCGCCGCCCTAACCTGCTCCCCCAGCCCGCCTGCCGATCTGCACGGCTCGGTCGCCCTCGCCGAAGATCCGGCGGTACGAATCCTCGCCATAGCTCGTCGGGAGGGGTTCCCCCTTCAGCAGCTTGAACGTCCGCCGACCGTCCGGCTCGCGTTCCGCTCGAAGGAACAGCGCCGCGTCGGACTGCTCGGCATGAAAGCCGTGGGCCAGGTCGTACATATGGGTGACGAACAGGACCCTGATCCGCTTGTCGAGCATGGCGCGCACGACCTGCCGCGCGATCTCAGAGCCTTCTCGCTCGTTGGTCGAGGCGAAGGATTCGTTGCAGAGGAGCATCGAGTGAGGTTTGATCCGGTCGACGACCTCGCTCATCCGGCTGAGTTCCTCGGCCAGCTTGCCGCTCTCCATCGCGGTGTCCTCTTCGCGCTTGTAATGGGTGAACAGGCCGGCGCAGACACTGGCGCGGAACGATCGCGCACTGACGAACATGCCGCTTTGCATCATCAGCTGAGCGAGCCCGAGCGCCCGCAGCAGCGTCGACTTTCCGCCCTGGTTTGCGCCGGTGATCATCATCAGCGACTTGCCGTCTGCATCCACGTTGTTGCTGATGACAGCGTCGTCGATGTGAAGTGTCAGACACGCGTCGTAGATTCCATCTGCGGTGAGTGACAGCTCGCTCATGGGTGCCGGTTCCGGGTAACACACCGGTTCACCCTTCCGATCGAGCCGCGCCCGGAGGTTCAGGCACCCGAGATAGAACGCGAGCTCGAGCCGGAGCGTCCTGAAGAAGCTTTGGACATGATCGGCCGACCGTGCCACCGCGTCGGCGATCCGATTGATCCCCTGGCCCCGGATCTCGCCCAGCGCCCTGGCGCCCGCTTCGTCACGGGGGTGCAGCTCGAAGCTGTACTGCTCCGCTTTGCGGCTGCCGAGGACCGGGAGCCGCTCCATCCAGCGCTGCTCGCGCGGAGGCTCATGGACGATGTAATGCTCCCCCTTGTCGCCCTTGCCCAACTCGGCGCTCTCGAGCAGACCGCGTCGGAACTCGAGGTCCTGGAGATGGCGCTCGACCGTGTCCAGGTACTCGTCAGCGAGCTCCCCGCGAAGCGTGGCGAACAAGCGCGTGAAGCCTTCTGAGCTGAAGTGCTCGAGCTGCTCGTCGGCGATCTGGCGCAGCCGCCTCAGCGCGCCGCCATACAGCTTCAACAGCTTCACCGAGCGGTAAAGGATCGTGTCGGGTCCGGCGCCCGTCCACAGCGAACCCACTGCCCGTTCGAACCCCAGCGCATCGATCGCCAGTGCATATAGCTCTCGGATGACCGCCGGGTGTTCGAGACAATCCGCAAGCACCCGCTGGCGGTAGACGATTGCCGCCGGTTCACGCAGGCTCGAGAGGATGACCCGCCTGGCCGTTTCGAAGAGGAACTCGTCTCCGGCCGACATCGCGCCCCACAGCGTCTCGAGCTCGAGATCCTGCGCCAGCTCCGTGTGCGGCGACAGGGACGGCGGCGACGGCGGCACCGCGGCGACGTTTCGCCTACGTTGGAGATTGCGCCTGAGGTTGCTGAGCGCCCACAGGTTTCCGCTCACCATCGCGTCGAAGATCTCATCGCGCAGCTCGGGCGCGGGATCGAAGTCCTGGTCGCGATGCAACAGAAAGACCTTCATTCGCCGATCCGCTCCAACAGCCGCCGGTAGGTGAGCCCGTACTTCTCGGCGATCGCCGACGCGTACGCGAGCCCGTCCGGCGGCCGGCGCAGCACCTTGAACGTCCGCTCGGCCGGATTCTCCGGCACGATCTGAGACACCATGCTGACTGTCGCCTCGCTGAGCGAGGCGAGCTCGTCGACGAACGTCACGTACACGCCGAGGGCGTCCAGCTCGAGGATCCGCGTCAGCACCGAGGTCCCGACGAACATTGCGTCGTTCAGCGTCGTCGAGTTGAAGCTCTCGTTCATGACGAGCACGCTGTTCGGCGTCGCCTGCTCGAGAATCGCGTGGACCCGGAACAGTTCCTCCTCGAACTTGCCGCGCAGCGTCTCGATGTCCTCTTCCTGTTCGAAGTGGGTGTAGATGCGGTCCGGCAGGAACAGGCTGGCTTCGCGGCCTGGGACCATCAGCCCCAGGCCGGCCAAATGGTGCAGCTGCCCGAACATGCGTGCGAACGTGGTCTTGCCGCCGTTGTTGGGCCCGCTGACCACGAACATCCGCTCCGGGCCTTCGAGTTGGAAGTCGTTGCGGACGACCTCCCGGCGCTCCGGCACGAGCTTGGCCGCCAGCGCGACGTCGAACGTATCGACCGCGGCGATTTCCTTGCTCTCGGTCGCGACGCGCGGATAGCAGAACGGCAGACCCGCCCGGCGCATTCGCCCGATCAGCTCGAGATAGCCGAGATAGAACTGCACCTCGCGGTCAAACCGCGCGATCTTCGCGTCGAGGTAATTGCGGTGGCGCTCGCAATACGCCACACGCCCCGCGAACTCGTCCGGATACAGGTCCGCGACTCCCTCGAGGATCCGTTCCTCGACCGGGTTCATCTCGACGTAGTCGTGCAGCTTGACCAGATAGCTCTTCGGGGCTCCCTGCCCGAACCTCGCGAACGCCTCGAGCGCCTGTTCGCTGTAATCCGCGTCGTCCGCGTACCGACTTACGGTGACTCGGAGGCCGTGGATCTTCACCCGGTAGCGGATCCCCCCGAGCGCTTGCCTGACGGCGTGTGTCTCCTCGGCGAGCGAGGAGAAGGGGCGGGCGTCGATGTACTGCACGAGATACTCGCGCAGTCGCCGCAGTCCGGGCGAGCCTAGCTCGCAGTGCTCCAGCTCTTCGCCCAGGGAACGAACCGACCCGCAGTAGATCTCGACCGCGTCCACGAACCACGACTGCTGCTGGAACGGACTGCGCAGGTGTTCCACCTGGTTGAGGTGGGCGCGCATCTGTCTCATCCGCTCCGCGAACCTCGTGACTGCTGCGACCACCTCCGGCTGCTCGAGGTCGCGCAATACCTTCTGTCGGTAGAGGACTTCGGGGACCTCACGGAGCGGCGTGTGGAAGAACGGCGCAAGGTCGTACTCCTCGCGGCCCGCCGTCATCGCTTGGAGAACCTGGTCGAGGTTCAGGTCGACGAAGCAGTCGGGCTCTTCGGGGACGTCGCCCGAATCGTGGCCAGGCCGATCGAACAGGATGCTCTCGAAGCGGACCGATGCGTCTCGAGCTTCAGTGCTCATCGACGTCATTCGCCGCGTATCGTCGCCGCGCCAGTCGGACGATCGGGGCAATGGCCGCCACGGCGGCCAGCGCGCCCAGCGCCGTCCCCGCCACCGAGCGTCCCGGCGCGGCGGTCAGAGCAAGCGCCGCCGCCGCCGCC
>DATFDC010000243.1:0-8325 GCA_035252415.1 Solirubrobacteraceae bacterium | reverse complement strand
GGAGCGGCAGGACCCGGACGGCGTGACGTTGTCTGAGGCGGTGCGCTCGTTCGGTGGCGACCCGGAGGCATTGGGCAGCGCTCGCCGCGACCCGGCCGATCTGATCGGCTACTACGAGGTCCACATCGAGCAGGGTCCGGTGCTCGAGGCCGCCGCCGCTCCGCTGGGCGTCGTCACGGCGATCGCCGGGCAGACGCGGGCCAGGATCACGTTCACCGGCGAGGCGGGTCACGCCGGCACGGTGCCGATGTCGCTGCGCCGGGATGCCCTGTGCGCCGCGGCCGAATTCGTCGGCGCCGTCGAGGCGGTCGGCCGCGAGCAGGACGGCGCCGTGGCCACGGTCGGAGAGCTCGAGGTGCAGGCGGGCGCGAGCAACGTGATCCCCGGCCGTGTCGCCCTCAGCCTCGATGTCCGCCACGCCGAGGACCCGGCGCGGGAATCCGTCGCCACGCGGTTGCGCGAGCGCGCCGAGGCGATCGCCGGGGCCCGCGGGTCGGGGCTCGAATGGTCGCGCGTGCAGCAGACCCGGGCGGTCGCCTGTTCGGCCGAGCTCACCGACCTCGTCGCCGAAGCGGTCGCGGCGTCCGGCCACCCTGTCGTGCGCCTGCCGAGCGGCGCCGGCCACGACGCGGTCATGATCTCGAGCATCGCCCCCGTCGCGATGCTGTTCGTCCGCTGCGCCGGCGGCATCAGCCACAACCCGGCCGAGTCGGTGACCGTCGAGGACGTGGCGGCGGCGATCGAGGCGACCACGCGGTTCCTCGAGCTCGTCGCATGAGCTTCGACCTGCTCATCCGCGGCGCCACCGTGGTTGGGGCCGGGGCCGGCCCGGGCCAACTCGACGTAGGCGTGTCCGACGGGCTGATCGCCGCGCTCAGTCCCGAGTTGGTGGATCCCGCAACCGAGGACATCGACGCCGGCGGCCTGCATCTCCTGCCCGGCGTCGTCGATGCCCACGTGCACATGAACGAACCGGGCCGCGCCGACTGGGAGGGCTTCGAGACCGGCACGCGGGCGCTCGCCGCCGGCGGGGCCACGACGGCGATCGACATGCCGCTGAACGCCCATCCCCCCACCGTGACCGGCGCCGCGTTTGACGAGAAGCGCCGCTGCCTGGAGCGGAGCGCGCTGGTCGACGTGGCGCTCTGGGGCGGGCTCGTCCCGGGCGGCGTCGAGGCGATGGACGAGCTCGCCGTCCGCGGCGTGACCGGCTTCAAGGCGTTCATGTGCTCGAGCGGGATCGACGACTTTCCCTGCGTCGACGACCTCACCCTGTACGAGGGCATGTGCCGCGCGGCCTCCCTCGGGCTGCCCGTCGCCGTGCACGCCGAGAGCGAGGCGATCACCGCCGGCCTGGCTCGGCGTGCCCGTGCCGCCGGGCGCACCGCGATGCGGGATTTCCTCGCCTCGCGCCCGGCGGTCGCCGAGGTCCAGGCGATCGCCCGCGCGATCGCGCTCGCCCAGGAGAGTGGCTGCGCACTGCACGTGGTCCACGTCTCGACCGGCCGCGGCGTCGCGCTCGTGGCCGACGCCCGCGCGCGCGGCATCGACGTGAGCTGCGAAACCTGCCCGCACTACCTCGTGCTCACCGAGGAGGACGCCGAGGTCCTCGGCAACGTGGCGAAGTGCGCCCCGCCGTTGCGCCCGCCCGACGAGCGTGAGGAGCTGTGGCACGCGCTCGCCGACGGCACGCTGCCGATGGTCGCGTCCGACCACTCGCCGGCCCCCTGGGCGCTGAAGGGCGGACAGGACGCGTTCGCCGCCTGGGGAGGCATCTCCGGCTGCCAGACCATGCTCGCTCTGCTGCTCAGCGAGGGCCATCGGACTCGTGGCCTTGACCTCGACCTCCTCGCTCACGCCAGCTCGGGCTACGTTGCCCGCCGGTTCGGGTTGCGCGGCAAGGGCCGGCTCGAGCCGGGCGCGGACGCTGACCTGGCGCTGGTCGACCTGGGGGTGTCGGACGAGCTGTCCCCCGAGGACCTCCACTACCGCCATCGCCACAGCCCCTTCGTTGGCCGTACCCTGAGCGCCCGCGTGGTGCGCACGGTCGTGCGCGGCCGGACCGTGTTCGCGGACGGCCGAATCGTCGGCCCACCCGCCGGCCGCTTGCTTACCCCGAACGCGACCCGAATGGAGAGCTCATGACCACGCTGTCGATCACCGCCGGCCCTTATACGTTCCGCGCCCGCCTGGAACAGGAGCGCGCGCCCAAGACCTGCGAGGCGTTCTCGAAGCTGCTGCCGTTCGAGCAGAAGGTCATCCACGTGCGCTGGAGCGGCGAGTCGACCTGGATCCCGCTCGGCGACTTCGACGTCGGCGTCGGCTTCGAGAACCACACCAGCCACCCGGCGCCCGGCGAGATCCTGCTCTACCCCGGCGGCTTCAGCGAGACCGAGATCCTCCTTCCCTACGGCGGCTGCATGTTCTCGAGCATCGTCGGCCAGCTGGCCGGCAACCACTTCCTGACCGTGTTCGAGGGAAAGGAGAACCTCCGGCCGCTGGGCGAGATGACCCTCTGGCAGGGAGCCCAGGACATCGTGTTCGCGTCGGAATGAGCGATCGCCGATGATTGATCCGCTCACGCTGCCCAAGGCCGAGTTGCACCTGCACATCGAGGGAACGCTCGAGCCGGAGCTGATGTTCGAGCTCGCGCAGCGCAACGGCGTGAGGCTCCCGTACCCGGACGCGGAAGCGGTCAGGCGGGCCTACAGCTTCAGCAACCTGCAGTCGTTCCTGGACGTCTACTACCGGGCGTGCTCGGTCCTGATCCACGAACGGGACTTCTACGAGCTCACCGCCGCGTACCTGGACCGAGCCCGCGCCCAGGGGGTACGTCACGCCGAGATCTTCTTCGACCCTCAGACCCATACCGGGCGCGGCGTCCAGTTAGAGACCGTCGTGCGCGGGATCGGCCGGGCCTTGAGC
Organism: Solirubrobacteraceae bacterium; assembly: GCA_035252415.1. Taxonomy (GTDB): domain Bacteria; phylum Actinomycetota; class Thermoleophilia; order Solirubrobacterales; family Solirubrobacteraceae; genus Palsa-465. The sequence goes on along the minus strand of DATFDC010000243.1, from coordinate 5,400 downwards.
GAGGCCGGGCAGCGTGGGATGACCTCGCACCTCATCATGTGCTTTTTGCGTGACCTGCCCGCCGATGACGCGATGGCGACGCTCGAGCAAGCGCTCGCCCACCGGGACGTCATCTTCGGCGTCGGCCTCGATTCGGCCGAGGTGGGGCATCCGCCCGAGAAATTCCGGGACGTCTTCGCCCGGGCCGCCGGCGCCGGCTTCCGGGCCGTTGCCCACGCCGGCGAAGAGGGCCCGCCCGAGTACATCTGGCAAGCGCTCGACGTGCTGGGCGCCGAGCGGATCGACCACGGCGTGCGCTGCCTGGAGGACCGCTCGCTCGTCCATCGCCTCGGGGCCGACCGGATTCCGCTCACCGTGTGCCCGTTCTCGAACGTCAAGCTGCGGGTGGTCGACCGTCTCGAGCAGCACCCGCTCGCGACGATGCTCGAGCACGGGCTTTGCGCCACGGTCAACTCCGACGACCCGGCGTACTTCGGCGGCTACGTTGGCGAGAACCTCGCCGGGGTCGCCGAGGCGCTGCGCCTCGACGACGGTGCGCTCCTCGAGCTCGCCCGCAACAGCTTCGCGGCGTCGTTCCTGGACGACGCCACGCGAGCGCGCCATCTGGCTGAGCTCGGCACCTCGGTCTGACTGCGTCGCCTCACGCGGGCGAGCACGAAGGCAAGCGCGATCGGCACCGTCGCCGGGAGGATTCTGGCGACCGGAAGGAGCATCCCATAGGCGCCCACTAGCGTGACGAGCAGCAGTCCTGTGCGCCGCTGGAGCGATCTCTCCGGTGAGAGCGACCCGCCGAGCATGCCGGCCAGCACGAGATCCGGATAGCCGATGGCCACCGAGCCGATCATCGCGTGGTCGAGCACGGGCCCATGAAAGTGGTGTGTCGCGGCGTCCAGCGCGGCCGATGCGGTCGCGCCGACGCCCGCGCCCAGCAGGACCACGTCCGCGACGCACATCACGAGCACGCCACCGAGCAGCCACGCGCGCGGCGTCAGGCGAGCCAGCGCCACCCCCACCGTGAGACAGGCCAGCGCCGTGAGCGCGGTCGCGGATAGCTGGCCGGCCATGCCGGCGGTCGTCAACGCTGTCGCGGCGAGCGCCGCCGTCGCGATCGCGACCGGCACCCGGGGACCCCGCACGACGAACAGCACCGCGACCGCGAGCAGTATCGGCGCCCCCACGATCGCGAGCAGAATGAGAGCCGACGCCGCACCGGGAATCTCCAGCGGCGCAAACGTTCCGACGAGCAGCGCGAGGGCGGGCACGGCCGCCCACGCCGGCGAGCGCAGTGGGCGGAGCCAGCCGAGAGCGTTCCGCCGCGGCAGGACGATCAGAAGACCTTGTAGCGCCGCGAGCGAGACGATGCCGGCGAGGAGCGAGGTGCTCACAGTTCGGTCAGCGCCTGCCCTCGGCGATCCGTTGGCGTCGGCGGTTCGGTCGGATAACGGTGCATTGGGGCTGCCATGAAGCTTCCGGGCATGCACGGCCGAGCCGACCGCGTCGACCCGCTCCGCGCCACCGGTGAGAGGGCGGGTCGCCGTTTCTTGGCTTCCCGCGTTATGCCTACCCGGCCGGGCGGGCGGTGAACCCCAGGGAACCTGCGGCTTCCGGGTCCGAAACGCGGGTAGAAGAGGACTGAGGACACATGAAGAAACTCGTCGAGCTCTTACTCTGCATCCTGCATCCGGTGGCGGTCGTGTTGATCTGGATCAACCTCGCCTTCCGCACGGACATCGGCTTGATCGCGAAGCTGACCTGGGCGATCGCATCGATCGTCCCGTTCGTCCCGTTCGTCTACGTGCTCACCGGGAACGACTTCCTCTAGACCCGCCCGGTATCCCGGCGGTAGGCGTAGCCGGCGAGCGCGGTCAGGACCACGGTCCAACCCGCCATCACCAGCCACCCGGTCACTCCCCACGGGGCGCCACCGGTGCCGACGTGCCCCGCCTGGGCAAGCCAGTAAGAGGGCAGGCACTGGCCGACGTCGTGCAGGAACCCGTGGGTGACCGGGAACCAAACGCCGCCGACCAGAGCCAGCAGCGCGGTCAGTCCGCCGATCGCCGGACCGATCGAGTCGACCGTGAGCAGATGCCCAAGCGCGATTCCGAGCGCCGCGAACGGCAGCAGCCCGACGAGGATCAGCACCGTCATATCGAGCCAATCCTTTGCCGGGAGACTCACGCCGAGGATCGCGCCCGCGATGTAGAGCGCCGCGATGGTCAGGATCGCCATCGCGTACGCGGTCAGGACCTTGGCTCGGAAGTAGGCCCGGGTCGAGAGGGGTGTGATGCGCAGATGTCGCGTCCAGCCCGCCTGGCGCTCGCCGGCGATGCGAGCGCCGGTGGAGATCATCGCGCTCATCGTGCCGAACGACACCAGGCCGGCCAGGTAGAACAGCGCGGCCGAGATGCCTGAGCCGCCGAAGTTCTTGTCGCCCGATTGGGGACCGGCGATCACGAAGTACAGGATCAGCGGAAAGCCGAGCGAGAAGAAGAAGAACCGCCGGTTGCGAAGCGCGCGGACGAGCTCGTAGCGCGTGTAGAGCAGGCCGTTCATCGGGCCACCTCCATCAACTCGTCGACCTGGTCGTCCGTCCCCGGGTCGCGAGTCAACTCGAGGAACGCATCCTCGAGCGCAGCCCCCGCGATCTCGATGTCCCGCGCCACTGGAAAGCGCTCGAGCAGCGCGCGGATCGCCCGATCGGAGTCGGTGCAGCGCAGAATCACCGAGTCGCCGTGGCGCTCGGCGGCGGCGACGCCGTCGAGGCGCGACAGCTCGTCCCGGTCGACGCCGGGCAAGGTCGTGCGGATCGTCCGGGAGCCGATGCGCGCCTTGATCTCGGTCGTCGGCCCGTCGGCGACGATCCTTCCCTGGGCCATCATCACCGCGCGATCGGCGTTGGCGTCGGCCTCCTCGAGATAGTGCGTGGCGAACAGCACGGTCTTGCCGCGCGAGGCGTATTCGCGCATGGTCACCCAGAACTCGCGCCGGCCCTCGACGTCCATCGCCACGGTCGGCTCGTCGAGCACGAGCAGCTCCGGGTTGGCGACGATCGCGGTCGCGAAGCGGACGCGTTGGGTCTGGCCGCCGGACAGCTTCTGCGTGCGGTGGTTGGCCGCCTGGGCCAGGCCGGTCAGCTCGATCACCTCGTCGACGTCGAGCGGGTTCGGATACACGGACGCCATCACGAGGATCAGCTCGCGGACCGACAGGTCCCGGATCAGGGCACCCGTCTGGAGCATGCCGCCGACCAGGCCGGAGTCGACGGCCTCGCGTGGTGACTTCCCGAACACCTTGACGGTGCCCGCATCGGGATGGGTGAGGCCGAGCAACATGTCGATCGTCGTCGACTTGCCCGCCCCGTTGGGACCGAGCAGCGCCACGGTCTCGCCGGGCGCGATCGACACGTCGATCCCCTTGACCGCGGGCACCGGCCCACCTGGTCCGCGGTAGGTCTTCTTCAGACCTTCGATGTGGATGCCTGCGTTCATGAAAACAAGAATACCATACTCAGTCAAAGTTTTGACTCAGTGTATTATTTGAGTCCCGATGGCCGGCCTCCGCGAAACCAAGAAGCGCCGCACCCGCGAGGTGATCGCCCAGGCCGCAGCCGACCTGTTCCGCGAGCACGGCTTTGCCGCGGTGACTGTGGATGACGTCGCCCGGGCGGCCGACGTGTCCCGCCAGACGGTCTTCAACTACTTCCCGAGCAAGGAGCAGATGCTGTTCGACCGCGACGAGGAGATCCGGGCCGCCCTGCTCGCGCTGACGCGCGGCTGCCCCGATGGCAAGGCACTCGTCGCCGCCTTCCGCGCTCACACGCGCGAGTTCTGGGAGCGATTCGGCGGGATCCTCAAGGGCGGCGGCGAAGTCCACGGCTTCTGGGAGATCGTCGAGGCCAGCCCGGACCTGCGCGACTACGCCGAGACGTCGTTTGCGCGCCACGCGATAAGCGTAGGCCAGGCGCTTGCCGGGGAGTGGCGCCGGCCCTCGGATGATCCCATCTGCCACGCGCTGGCCCGGGCACTATGTGGCGTCAACACCGCGGTCCTTACCTGCGGGCTCGGCCGCCTCACCGCCGGCGAGAACCACACAACGGTCGTGGCCGACATGATCGAGCAGGCCGACCATGCCTACGACCTGCTCGAACAGGGGCTCGGCGGCTACGTGCCGGTCGGGCCGTAGCGCGCTTCCCCTAGCCGTCCGGCGACCCCCGCGCCGCGCCCGCTTTCTCCAACCCCCCAGGTTCGGATAGGGTGGCGAAACCATGGGGCCGGTGAGTGATTTCGACGCTGATGTGATCATCGTGGGCGCCGGCTCGGCGGGGTGCGCGCTGGCCCGCCGGCTGGTCGACCGGGACGTCGCGGTCCTGCTCCTGGAGGCGGGCGGGCCTGACGAGAACCCGGCCATCCACGAGCCGGCGCGGGTCCACGAGCTGTGGCTGTCTCCTGAGGACTGGGCGTACTACACGGTCCCCCAGGAGCGCGCCGGCGGCCGCAGCCTCCATCTGCCCCGCGGCCGGGTTCTGGGCGGGTCGAGTTGCCTGAACGGCATGGTCCACGTCCGCGGCGCGCGGTCCGACTACGCCGAATGGGTCCGGCTCGGCGCCGAGGGCTGGGGGTGGGAAGACGTCCTGCCCGTGTTCCTTCGGATGGAGGACTTCGACGGCGGCATGTCCGAGCTGCACGGCGTCGGCGGCCCGACCTCGATCATCAGCCGGTACACGCCGGCGCCGATCCACGAGGCGATCATCGCGGCCGCGCAGGAGGTCGGTGTCGCCCGCAACGACGACTACAACTCCGGCTACCTGGACGGCGTCGCCCAAACCCAGCTGACGATCCGAGACGGGCGGCGCGACAGTGCCGCGGCCGCCTACCTCCGGCCCGTGATCGACGCCCCCAACCTCCGGGTCATCACGCGGGCGCCGGTGCACCGGCTGCTGATCGAAGGCACCCGTTGCGTGGGAGTCGAGTGGGAGCACGCCGGGCGCCGGCACACCGCGCGGGCGGGATCCGAGGTCGTGGTCAGCGCCGGCGCGATCGCCTCGCCGAGGTTGCTCCTGCTGTCGGGCATCGGGCCTGCGCCCGAGCTCGCCGAGCACGGCATCCGCGTCATCCTCGACCTGCCCGGCGTCGGGCGCAACCTGCACGACCACCTCCTGTCGCCGTCGATCCACGCGACCGAGCGGACGATCGACCCGCCCGCGCCCGGACTGCCCACGATCCAGACCCACCTGTGGTGGCGCAGCCGCCCGGGCCTGCCTGGACCCGATACGCAGCCCGTGCACTTCAGCGTCCCGCTCTACGAGCCATGGATGGAGGGCCCGCCGACGGGCTTCACCATGCTGGGTGGGATGGTCCGCCCCCAGAGCCGCGGTCAGGTCCGGCTCAGCGGCCCTGACCC
>DATFDC010000242.1:0-6890 GCA_035252415.1 Solirubrobacteraceae bacterium | reverse complement strand
CGCTCTACGGCGATGCGGAAAACGCATCGAACAATGGCGTCGGCGAGCTGGAACTGAGCGCAGCCGCGACATAGCCTCGGCGGCCATGATCGCCTCGATGCGCAGGCGCCTGGGGGCGTCGACGCGACTGCGTGCTCTGCTCCTGCTCTGGCGAGCCAGCCGGCTGCTCGCCGTACTCGCGGTCGTGTTCGTGCTCGCCGAGGGCGCCCTGCCCGTGCTCGTGTTGGTGCTGATGGGCCACGTGACCGGAGCGATTCCGGGTGCGGTCGAGTTCGGGCTGGACTCACCGCCCGGGCATCGACTCCTCTCGGCGCTGACCCTGGCGGGGTGCGCCTACGGCCTGTCCCTGCTCCGCGGGCCGTTCGAGGACGCGCTGACCGCAGCCGCCGCGGCGCGCGTCGACACGCTGATGCAGCGGCGGCTGGTCGAGGCGGTTTGCGCGCCGGCGGGCATCGAGCACCTGGAGGATCAGGAGGTCCTCGAGCAGCTGTCCTCCGCCCGCGGCGAGTTGATGGGCGGTCGTCCCGAGGGCGCGCCGATGGCGCTCATCTCGCTGCTCGGGGACCGGCTGACCGGGCTGTTCGCGTGTGTGGTCCTCGCCACGTTCCGCTGGTGGCTCGGCTTGGGGTTGCTCGTGATGTGGCTGCTCGTGCGCCGGCCGCTCGGCCGGCGGGTCAGCTTCCAGGCGACGCGGACCAGACAGGCGGGACCGCCGCTCCGGCGCAGCTGGTATCTGCTCGGCTTGGCCTGGCGGCCGCCGGCGGCCAAGGAGATGCGCGTTTTCGGACTCGGGGAGTGGTCGGCTACGCGCCACCGCGAGGAGTGGCTGGCGGGAATGGAGCCCACCTGGGCCGAGCTGCGGCGCCTCTCGAATCGGGTTTGGCTGGCGGGCGGGCTGGTGCTCGCGACGTATGCGATCGCCGCGGGGACGCTCGGCTGGGCGGCCGATCACCGCGAGATCTCGCTCCGCACCCTGGCCACGATGCTGCCGATGCTGCCCGCGAGCATGCTGGTCGGGTCGATCACGCTGGCCGACTTCAGTCTCGCGCAGATGCTCGCCTCGGTGCCCGATCTGGACGCGGTGACCAGCGCACTGCGAGATCGCGCGCGGCCGGCGAGCACTTCGGTTCGCGAGCTGTCCGCCGCCGGGTTCCCGCGCCGGTGCGTGCGCTTCGAAGCGGTCACGTTCGCCTATCCGGGACGCGGCGAGCCGGTGCTGGCCGGGCTCGACCTCGAGCTGCCGTTCGGCGAGTCGCTGGGGCTGGTGGGAGTGAACGGCGCCGGCAAGACCACGCTGGTCACCCTGCTCGCCGGTATGCGCGAGGCGACCGGGGGACGGATCACGGTCGACCACGTCGCTCTCGGCGATCTGAGCGTCCGCGAGTGGCAGCGCCAGGTCGCCGTCGTCTATCAGGACTTCGCGCGGTTTCCGTTCAGCGCCGCCGAGAACGTGGGCCTATTCGCCGACGGACCCCCGGACCCGGCTCGGCTGGCGCGTGCGGCGGAGCGCGCGGGCGCCATCGAGGTGATCGACGGGCTGCCCCGCGGCTGGGACACGATCCTGTCTCCCCAGTACGAGGGGGGCGTCGGTCTCTCGGGCGGCCAGTGGCAGCGGATCGCCCTGGCTCGTGCGCTGTACGCGGTGCAGGACGGCGCGCGCGTGCTCGTACTCGACGAGCCCACGGCCCAACTCGACGTGCGGGCCGAGGCCGAGTTCTATGACCGCTTTCTCGAGCTGACCTCCGGCGTGACCAGCATCGTGATCTCGCACCGGTTCGGCAGCGTGCGGCGGGCGCACCGGATCGCCGTGCTCGACGGCGGCCGGATCGCCGAGCTCGGCAGCCACGACGAGTTGCTGGCCGCGGGCGGGCGCTACGCGGAGATGTTCCGACTCCAGGCCGAGCGGTTCGCGGCATGATCGCGACCTGGCGGCGACTCGCGGGCGTATTGGTCGGCACCGGGTTTCGCGCGGCGCCACGGACGGCGGTCGCCTGCCTGGTCATGGGCCTGATCGCGGCCGGCGCGTCGGTCACCTACAGCGTCGGCTTCCGCGTGATGATCGACGGTGCGATCGCTGCCGAGACATCTCAGATCGTGCTGGGCGCGGCGCTGGTCGCGGGCCTGTTCACGCTCGGTTGGCTCCTGGCGCTGATCTCCGCGACCGAGGGCTCGCTGTTGACCGACCGTGCATCGCTGGCCCTCGGCGTCCGGATCGCGCGCCTGGCCGCCACGCTGCCCACGCTCGAGCACTTCGAGCGACCCGAGCTCTTGGCCCGGCTCGAGCAGCTCACGGCCAGCCGGCGCACGCTGGCCGGGGCGCCGCGCCAGCTGATCGGCCTGGCCGGCCAGCTGGCTCGGGCGATCGGGATCGTCGTGCTCCTGGCCACGGTCTACCTGCCGGTGCTGATCGTGCCGGCTCTGGCGATCGCTCCCGCGCTGTCGGACCGGGTGGCCGGCCGCGTGCAGCAGCGAGCCGACAACGCGCTCGCCGGCGACCGGCGGCTCCTCGACGAGCTGTTCGGGCTCCTGTCCAGCGCCAGCGAGGCGCGCGAGCTCCGCACCTACGGCATCACCGCTGCGCTGGCGGCACGCCACGCGGAGCTGGCTGAGCGGGTCCGGCGCCGGGCGGTCGGTGCCGCCTTACTGAGCGCGGGCTGTGAGGCGGTCGGATGGTTGGTGTTCGCCGGCGGCGTGTTCGGGGCGATCGTCGTGCTCGTGCTCCGTGCCGCGCACGGTCACGTCAGCCCGGGTCAGGTGGTCATGGCGGTCACGCTGATGCGCCGCGCGCAGACTCAGATCTCCCGTTCGACCGACACGGTCAGCACGTTCAACAACTCGGTCGCCGCCGCCCGGCAGCTGCTGTGGCTCGAGGACCACGAGCGATCGTTGCGGGTCCCGGCGGCACGGCGTGTCGAAGCGCCGGTCCGTCTGCGGTCGGGCATCGTGCTCGAGGATCTGCAGTTCGCCTATCCGGGCAGCGAGGAGGTCGTCCTCGGCCCGGTCTCGCTCGAGCTGCCGGCGGCGCGCACGGTCGCGCTGGTCGGCCACAACGGCGCCGGTAAGACGACGCTGATCAAGCTGCTCTCAGGGATGTACCGGCCGACCGCCGGCCGGGTGTTGATCGACGGGATCGATCTGTCCGATCTGGATCTCGATGGGTGGCGTGGTCGACTGACCGCGGCGTTCCAGGACTTCGTTCGCTTCCAGCTGCGGCTGCGCGAGAGCGTCGGCGTCGGCGATCTCCCACGCGTGGGGGATCCGGACGCGGTCCGGGCGGCGCTCGCCCGCGCGGGCTCGGGGACGCTCGAGCATGAGCTTCCGGATGGGCTCGAGACGCAGGTCGGCAACCGCTTCACCGCCGGCCATGAGCTCTCCGGCGGTCAGTGGCAGCGCCTCGCGCTGGCCCGCGGACTGATGCGCCAGGGGCCGCTGCTGGTCGCGCTCGACGAGCCCACGGCAAATCTCGACCCGCCGACCGAGGCGGCGCTGTTCGCGCGCTACGCTCGCGCCGCCCGGGAGCTAGCCGTCGCCCACGGCACGATCACGCTGCTCGTGTCGCGTCGCTTCTCGACCGTGCGCGCCGCCGATCTGATCGTCGTGCTCGAACACGGCGGGGTGCTCGAGTCGGGCTCGCACGATCAGCTGATCGCCGCCGGCGGCCCGTATGCCGAGCTGTTCGCGCTCCAGGCCCGGGCCTACGCGTGAGTGTCGTGTCGCTGCCGCTCTCGGCCCTGCTGTCGCAGGCGTTTGTCGCCTTCACGATCGAATGCGACAACGAGTTCGAGCATCAGATGCCACACCGCACGACGCGGTTCGCCTCGGGATCGACGCCGGGCGCGCCATGGCTGATCTCGATGGCGATGTGGGCACACTGCCTGCGCCACGTCCCCGAGGGCGGGATCCCGGCAGCCGAGCTTGCCCGGCGCGCGAGGCTCTCGCGCCACGGCGCCGAAATGATCCTCAAGCGAATGAGTCGCCGCTCGTGGGGCTACCTCGATATCGCGCCAGAGCGGCCCGGTGCCCCCCGCTCGGCCTGGCTCGTGAGCTTGACGCCGGCCGGCCGCCGCGCCCAGCAGATCTGGGACCCGCTCGCTGACGAGATCACGGCCCGGTGGCGGACTCGATTCGGCGCGAGCCACGTCGATCGGATCCACGCGGGTTTGTCAGCGCTCGTGGACGGGCTCGGCGTCGCCCTGCCCGAGTTCATGCCGATCACCGAGCTGGGCGGCAACTGGGGCGTGCGACCGGCGACCGCCCGCGACGGGAGCTCGGCTTCCCCGGGCGCGGGCTCACGTTCCGATCGGCCGCTCTACGCGCTGCTGGCGGGGTTGCTGGTCGCCTTTGCCGTGGAGCTCCAGCGCGCGACGGGAATGTCACCGGTGCTGAGCGCGAACGTCGTGCGGGTGCTCGACGACACCGGCGTTCCGGTCCGCCGCCTGTCCGAGCTGACCGGCATCGCCGGGATGGGCATCGAGAACTCGCTGAGCGTGCTGGGGCGGCGCGGCCACGTCGTGGTCGAACCGGACCCCGCCGGCGGCCGGGCCAGGCTGGCGCGGCTGACCGCTCAAGGGGTTAGGGCTCGCGCCGAGTATCTCGAGGGCACTTTGAGAGTCGAGCGGGAGTGGGAGAGACGATGCGGTGCGCGGACGGTGCACGCCGTGCGCGAAGCCGTCGAGCTGCCGTTGCTCTCAGGGCTGACCCCTGACCCCGACGGCTGGCGTGGTCAGGTACCCTCGCCCCACACACTGCCTCATTTTCCGTTCGTGTCTCATCGGGGCGGGTATCCAGACGGAAGCTGATGTCGCTCACACCTCACATTCCGACCCGCCGCCGGGCGGCGATGACCCTGAGCATGTTCTGCTTGGCGCTTGGCATTCTCGCCCCGGCCGCGGATGCGGGCGTGGCGAACCGCGGGCTGCCACACGCGTCGCGCTCCAACCCGCTGGCCGGGATGAAGTGGGGCGTGTACACGGGGCCGTTCTACAACAGCATCTACCCCGAGTATCAGCAGGCCCGGGGGCGCAACCGTCAGTTGCTGGGCAAGATCGCGCTGCGCCCGCTGATGTTCTCGTTCGGTTCCTGGTTTGCGGACTCCGACGCCAAGAGCGTCGCGCAGCAGTTCATCGCCGGCTCGACGAACGGCAACCCGGCGGTGCTCAGCCAGGCGGCCATCTTCCGGCTCGATCCATGGGAAGGGGCGGCCTGCCCCAACGGCTCGTGGAACGCGGCCAACCAGCGGAGCTATAAGACCTGGGTGAACAACTTCGCCGCGGGCATCGGCAACTCGCGTGTCGCGCTCATCATCCAGCCGGACCTGCCGTTCGCGGAGTGCGCGCACTCGCCGGTGCCGCTCGAGCTCGTCAACTACGCGGCGCGCCGATTCAACGCCCTCCCTCACGCGACGGTCTACGTCGACGGCGGCGCGCGCTATTTCCCGTCGTTCAACCAGGCGGTGTCGATGCTCGAGGGGGCCGGCGTCCGTTATGTGCGCGGCTTCTCGCTGAACACGAGCGAGTACGACGCGACCGGCGCCGAGATCGAGTACGGCGCGCGGTTGCTCCAGGCGCTGGCCAAGGCCGGCATTCGGGGCAAGCACTTCGTGGTCAACACGGCGGAGAACGGTGTCGGCTTCCTCAACGGCGACTATCCCGGCGACGCGAACAACCCGCGGGTGTGCAACAGCCCTCACGACAAGCTGTGTGTGACGCTCGGAATCCCGCCGACCACGCAGGTGGCCAGTCCGCGCTGGCATCTGTCGGGTGCCGACGCCAGCCTCGCCTCGCGCTTCGTCGACGCGTACGTATGGGCGGGGCGCCCCTGGCTGGGCAACGCCGGCCAGCTTGAGTTCCAGCGCGCGCTGGGGCTCGCCGCCTCGACTCCGTTCTAGGCCGAGCGCAGGTCACGCCGCATGCGGACCGCGGGTCCGAACCGGGTGTCAGCCGCGCCAACCAGAGCGAACCCCACGCGTTCATAGAAGCCCTGCGCGGGTCCCGCGATCACCTCCAGGCACGCGGCACCGCGATTCGACGCGCGCGCGGCTGCGTCTTCGACCAACGCCCGTCCGATGCCGCCACCCATGTGAGCGGGGTCGACGAACAGCCCGTCGAGCTCGTGGGATGGGCCGGTGCCCGGGATGACGACCGAGAACCCGATCGGCGTGCCCTGGTCGTCGACGGCCACGCGCACCCAGCCGTTGTCGATGTAGCTCTGAGGTAGCTCGATCGCGTCGGGGTGGGCGGCGAGCTGGCCGCGGTACGCCTCCCACACGTCGGAGGATCGACGCTGCAGGGCCTCAAGCGACGCCGCTTCGGTTGCGCTCGCGTCTCGAATCCTGGGCACGAGTCAAATGGTGACGCCATCGGCACCGGACTCGGTCCGGCCGGGTACCGTGCAGCCGCATGACGGTCTCGGAACGGGCGGATGTGGTGGTCGTCGGGCTCGGCGCGATGGGGAGCGCGGTGTGCGCCCAGCTCGCGAGGCGCGGGACGTCGGTGATCGGCATCGACCAGTACGACCCCCCTCATCCGTACGGGTCGACGCACGGCGAGACTCGGATGACGCGTGTCGCGGTCGGCGAAGGCCCCGAGTACGTGCCGCTGGTCCGGCGCTCACACGCGCTCTGGCGCGAGATCGAGGAGCAGACCGGGACCCGGCTGCTGACCCAACCCGGCGGATTGATCCTGTCGCGGCCCGGAGGCTGGTTCTTCGAAGGGACGCGCGAGCTCGCGCGCCGGTTCGGAATCGAGCACGAAGCGCTTTCGCCGGCCGAGCTGCGCAAGCGCTTTCCGATGTTCGCCGCCGATGAGCAGACCGAGGCCTACTACGAGCCCGAGGCCGGCTTCGTGGGGCCCGAGGCCGCGGTACGGGCCCAGCTCGAGCTGGCCCGCCGG
>DATFDC010000241.1:0-6397 GCA_035252415.1 Solirubrobacteraceae bacterium | reverse complement strand
GGTGGGGTAGAGGCCGGACCTGGGGCGGGATGGACCGGCAGGACCAACGGGGGCCGCGGCGTCTGGTTGAAGTCGAAGTCGGCGGCCAGGTTGCCGAGGATCGGGTTGTTCTCGCGCACGTCCGGCCGGGGGTCGGGGCGGCCGTCGGTGCTCGGATTCAGCCGCGCGCCGCCGAGGAAGTCGTCCTCGATGAACTTGTTGTAGGCGTCGTGGCTGAGGATCTGGTGGTCGATCATGCCCTGCTTGGCGTACGGGCTGATCACGATTCCCGGCACCCGCAGGCCGTAGCCGTTGCGATCGACGACCGGCGGCACGACGTGGTCGTAGAACCCGCCCCAGTCATCCCAGGTCAGGAAGACCGCCGTGCTGTCCCAGTCGGGGCTCTGCATGAGCGCGTTGATCAGCCCGGTCACGTAGGTCTGCCCCGCGCTGACCAGGGCCGGCGGGTGCTCGGACACCGTGCCGTTCGGATCGATCCATGTGACCGCCGGAAGCGTGCCGTTCTTGGCCGCGGTGAAGAAGTTCGACAGCGACTGGATGTTGCCCAGCTGGCCGTCCTGGGTGACGTCGGTGAACGAGGGGAGCGGATTCCAGATCCCCGCCGTGGTCGGCCCCTGCTGCACGGGCGCACAGGTCATCGCGGCGTCGTTCTCACAGTCGGGCTCGGTGCCCTGGAACACGTAGTAGCCCCAGCTCACATTCTGGTGGTGCAACAGCCAGGTGAGGTCGGTCCAGGCGTAGTGAAGCTGGCCGTCATTGGCGCTGGCGAAGGTGGTCGCCTGCAGGGTCGAATCCGGGTTGGGATTCTGGAGCGCGTTCGTGCACGACGACGGGTCCATCGGGTTCGAGCAGAAGGCCGACCACTCGGACACCATGAACAGGTGCTGGGGCAGGCTCCAGGACGCGTTGGGCTCGAACATGTGGTCCTGGAGGACGTAGTTCTCCGCGTAGGCCCAGTAGTTGGGGATCTCCCGGGCATCGTGGTAGCCCATCACGTCGATGCACCGCTGGTCGTTGGCCTGGCCGGTCGGGCTCTCCGTGCACGGGCTGCAGTTCGGATCGGCCGAGTTGCAGCCCGAGCCCTGCTCGGCCTGGGCGACGTACCCGTCCATGCGGCCGCTGTCGATGTCGGCCAGCGAGTTGCCCATTCCGTGCGGGCCGCCGAAGTTGACATCCGCCGAATCGTGGAACGGCGCCACGCAGCCGCCGTTCGCGGGATCGGGCACGCACACGCCGGCCGGGATGCCGTCGGCGCCCGGGAAGGTGCCGAAGTAGCTGTCGAACGAGCGGTTCTCCTGCATGATGACCACCACGTGGCGGATCTTGTGGATCCCCGTGGCCGGGGCGATCCTGATCCGCAGGACGGGCGAGGCGGAGCCGAGATTGCGGGGAGTGGTGGGGACCATCGCGCGCCACTGCTCGGTGTGGCCGGTGGTGAAGGTGTGGGAGATCGAGAAGGTCGAGTCGCGTGCCAGGCGCGGTCGCGCGACGGTCCGCCAGCGAGGACCCACCCGTCGCTGGAGCAGGACGCGCTGGCCGGCTCGGGCGGGCGAGAGCGTGCCGCTCAACTTCTCGACGTCGCCCGCCACCGCAAATGTCGCCGTGCTCGAGAGGGTCACCAGAGGGCGAACGTGCTCGGCCAGGACCCGGCTGCGCAGCCCGCGGGTCGTGGTCACCCAGTCGCGGTTGGTGGTCACCGACCGGGCCGGGATCTGGAAGCTGTAGCGCCCGTCGGCGACCGTCCGGGTCCGCGCCACCGGGACGAACCTGCGCTGGCCCGGGAAGCGGCGCCACATCACGATCGAGATGCCGCAGCGCTTGACCCCGTGCCGGATGCCGACCAGCTGCCCGAACACCCTGACCTTTCGTCCGGCGGTCAGCGGGTTGGGCGCGGCGTAGACCGTGATGCCGTTGGCCAACGGGGGGCGAGGCGGCTTGCTCTGCGGCTTGCAGACGGGACGGGCCGAGACGGGCGACTGGCCGCTCGACGCCGGTGTGAGTGCCCCCGCGCCCCCAACCAGGGCGATCACGATGGCGGATACGAGCAGAGCAAGTGAGCGGCGCAGCGGCATTCCTCCCGCGAGGGCTTTGTCGGTCCTAACCCGCCTCGAACTCGCGAGTTGCGATCGGGGCCACCCGACTACATTTTCCTACAGTGAGCGGCGGTCCTTCCGGGAACGAGGGGTTCGGGCCGCCCGAGCGCAGTCAGGCCGGGCATCCGGTGCTCGCGCTGCGGGTCGCACTGAACCGCTACGAGGAGGCTCGATCGGCCCGGGCCATGGACGTCGCGTTCGCGACCGCCGCGGCAGCCGTCGCCGACCTGCGCGGCGAGCGCGCGAGCGTGCCTCCCGACGTAAGCGAGTTGCGGATCCTGTTCGAGCAGCTCCCGGACTACGAGCGGCTGGTCGAGATCGCGGTGTCCGAGACCGAGCGCTCGGTCCAGGCGGCCGGCGCCCGCCTGTGGGACTGGTTCGGGCTGAGCACCGAGCCGCCCCGGTGGAACGAGGGCGAGCGGGCGCGGGCGCGGCTGCTGGTAGCCTGCGCGTGTGCGCCGCTCGACTCGCAGGTGGCGGTGTGGCTTGGCCCAAGGCTGCTCAAGCTGGCGGCGGACCGGTGGGCCGGGCTGCTGGTCGGCGAGCTGCGGCGGGCCGACGAGGAGTTGTGGCGCCGCGTGCTCGGGGAGCGCTACGAGTCGGTGTGGCGGCGATTTGCCCCGCGCGGCCGTTGGCGGTCCCGGGAGCTCGCGGATCTGATGGCCGGCGACGACGAGGTGGCGGGCGCGATGCAACGCCGGCTGGCGCGCTGGCTGGCTGAGGGCGGTCACCCCGAGCGGCTGCCCGATCAGGTCGAGGCGGCGTTCGTGCACACCCGTACTCCGGACCGCCTGGCCTAGCGCCACCAGGGTGTCGATGAGGACACCGGGGGTTGCCGAAGCGACCCCATGGGGGGCTGGGCGCAGCGCCTGGCCGGCGGGAGATTGCGCTGGTCAATCACCTTTCGAGGGAGGTCAGCATGAAGGGACGTATCCAGGGCCACCGCTCCAGGTGGCTTCGCGTGGCCTTCGTGGTCGCCGCGGCGATCACGGCTCATGCGCTGAACGGCGGCTCGGCCCAGGCGGCCATGATCGATGCGACACCTCCGGCGCACACGATCGTGCTCGCCGGGTTCACGTCGCAGCACTACCCGCTGTTCTTCAGGATCTCGAGCGATGGAAAGATGCTCCTGGGCGGAGGGATCGCGATCTCGATGAGCTGCACCTCCGGCGCCGACATCGTGGTGCCCGACGCGTTCGCGCGCGTTCCGATCCACGCCAAGGGCAGGCTGCACGCGGGGTTCTCCTCGCCGACCATCATCACCAACGGCACCACGACCCAGGAAACCGACGCGCTCAGTGCCACGCTGAGCCCGAAGCACTCGCAATTGACCGGCACATGGCAGCTGGCGGTGAACTACGGCTTCGCCGACGGGACCAGCGACCAGTGCGCCAGCGGTCCGGTGCGCTTCAAGTTCACCAGTAGCTGATCGCCTCGAGCACAGAATCCTGCGACGGCCCGGATGTATGGCATCCGGGCCGTCGCCATGAGATGCTGCGCGGGTCATGACTGAGCCGCACGAGACGCGGCTGATCAGGCCCCGTCACCTCAAGGCGGTGATCGAGGCCGAAGCCACGGGGGTGCCGTTCCTGCACTGGCTCGATGCCGACGGCGAGCAGCACATCCTGTTGCTGTCGGAGGACCGTCGCCGGGTCACGGTCGGTCGGCGCGCGCACCACGACGTGGCCCTCAGCTGGGACCAGGAGGTTTCCCGGGAGCACGCGCTGCTCGAGCCGGTCGGCGATGCCTGGATGCTGGTCGACGACGGCATCTCGAGCAACGGCTCGTTTGTCAACGGCGCCCAGATCCACGGCCGGCACCGGCTGAGCGATCGCGACCGGTTGTGCTTCGGCGTCACCCACGTCACCTACCGAGAATCGACCCGAGCCGGGGGGAGCGAGTCCACCGCGCGTCCCCCCGGGGCCGTGGGCCAGATTCCACTCACCGAGGTGCAGCGCAAGGTGCTGATCGCCCTGTGCCGCCCGATCGTGGAGTCAGCCTCGACGACGCCGGCCACCAACCCGCAGATCGCCGCGGAGGTGCACCTGAGCGTGGATGCGGTCAAGGCCCACATGCACGATCTGTTCGTCCGGTTCGACCTCGGTGAGTTGCCTCAGAACGAGAAGCGCAACCGCCTGGTCGTAGCCGTGCGCGCCTCGGGGCTGCTGGCGCCGCACGACTTCTGAGATGGCGTCTTAGAGCCGGCGCACGGTGATCGTGGTCCAGGCGCCGACGCGGATGCGGTCGCCGTCGCCCAGCGGGATGTCGGTGTGCGCGGCGATCGGCGCCGGCCCGTCACCCAGGGTGGTCCCGTTGGTCGAGCCGAGATCGCGCAGCACGCAGGCGCCGTCCGGGCGGCGCTCGAGGACCGCGTGGAGCCGCGAGATGCCGGGATCGGCGGGGGGCGGCGCGAGGTCGATCTCCGGGGCCTCCTCGCCGGCATGGCCGCGGCTGCGCCCGATCCGGTTCTCCCCCTCCTGCAGCGGGAACCTTCGTTCGCCGTAATCGTCCGGAAAGCTCACGCCGGCGACGGCGAGGCGCTCGAACTGCGCGCGGTCCGCGGTGACGATCGCCTCCCACGTGGTGGCGGCCGGGGGCGGCGCGAGGAAGTCGTAGCCGCACCCCTCGCAGTAGCGGTCGTCGCCCGAGCGCTGCGAGCCGCACGCGGGGCACGGCCCTCGGCGGGCGGCCGGAGATGTTTCCGCCTCCTCGGCGGGCGGGAGAACCTGCGTGGCGCCGGCGATCGGGGCGCCGCACTGATCGCAGTAATCCCCGGTCTGCGACTGGTGACCGCTCGGGCAGACGACGCTCATGGGGCGCCGGCGCCCGCGCCGGCGCCGGCGCCGACCCGCACGGTGCTGGTGGACCGAGTGTCGAGCGACATCTCGTCGACGACGGACACGTTGCCGCGGAGTCGGACGGTTCCGGTCGCCGCGTCGTCGACCTCGACCACGGCCTGAAGCAGCTTCATCGTCCCGTCGTTGCCGCTCTCGGCGGCCAGCTGGACGGCGCGGCCGAGCCTGAAGGTTGCCGTGTCGAAGTCGCCCCGCTTCCGCGCCTCGAGCCCATCCTGGATGCAGTCGGCCAGCTCGGCCTGGCCGGTGTAGTGGGCGACCTCGCGACTGATCCGGGTCGAGAGCTGCTGGTCCTCTGTCCAGATCGCCTTGACCAGGGCCTGGCCGAGAACCTGATCGCCCTCGACCAGGCTGATGCGACCCGCGAGCATCTCCTCGCCGGCCTCGCGCGGGGGCACGTTGATGCAGACGTGATAGTCGCGCGCCTCGGCGCCCCACGTCGCCGTCGGGTAGTCGGCGGTGAGGTCGTTCACGTGGACGGCGCGGTCGGTGAGCTCCTCGATCGCCGGTGCCACCTGACGCACGAACGCGACCGTCGCGCCCTGGGGGGTCCACAGGCGCAGGTCGACGTTGCGCGTGGCCTTGCCCATCGCCGTGTGCATCATCACGCGGAAGTCCTCCGCCATGGCCTCGGGCTGGGCGATGATGTCGACCGTGCCGAGCAGCCGCGAGGCGATCTTCCGCAGTTCGCTGACCTGCCAGTCGGTGCCGACCCCGCGGCAGTCGCACGAGAACACGCCTTCGACCTCGGCCAGGACCGCGTCGAGCTCTGCCGGGGTCTCGTGCTGGTTCTCGCCGTCGGTGAGCAGGATCGCGTGGTATATGCGATCGGGCGTCGCTCGAAACAGTTCGCCGGCGAGCTTCAGCCAGGACCCGATCGCGGTGCCGCCGGCCGGCGTCAGACCGCTCACCACCCGCTTCGCCGCGGTCCGCGTTTGCTCCGAGGAGATGGCAAGCTCGCCGCCTCTCGGATAAACGGAGAAGGCGTGATCGTTACCCGCGATCACCGCGAACGCGACGCCCGCCCGGATGCAGTCGATCGCCACGCTGGTGGCTTCGCGTGCCGCTTTGATCTTGCGGCTGGGAGAACCCATCGATCCGGATGTGTCGACGATCACGACGACTGCGGCCTCGGGCTGGCCGGAGGGGCCGCCGGCGCCGTCGGAGGTCACGGTGACGATCGCGTTGACGTCGGTTCCGCCGAGCGGGAGGTACTCGTTCTGGTAGGCCTGGAGCGTGAAGGTGCTCATGGGATGCTCCTCAGGAGGCTGATGGGTCGATGTCGACGACGGCGACCGTGATGTTGTCGTGGCCGCCGCGATCGTTGGCGGTGTCGGTCAGCGCACGCGCCACCGCGGCCGGCGCCGCATCGGCGGGAAGCGCCTCGACCAGCCGAGACAGCTCGCCGGCGGTCGGCGCGTAATTCCACAGGCCGTCGGTACACAGGAC
>DATFDC010000240.1:0-19821 GCA_035252415.1 Solirubrobacteraceae bacterium | reverse complement strand
TCGCAGCACGCGATCATCGACGAGCTCGAATGGCGGCGCGAGGACGCGAAGCTGTCCGCGGCGGAGCGCGACGCCGCCGTGGACGACCTGATCGCGCTGGTCGGCGCGGTCGACGACACCCGGCCGCTGAAGCCGCAGTGGAAGCTCCTGGGCCAGATCGCCGCCGCGGTGATCGCCGTGAAGGCCGGCGCGGTGGTCACCGACGTGACGATCCCGTTCCTCGGCACCCTCACGCTCCCGAACGCGGGCGGTCCGCTGACCGTCCTCTGGCTGGTCGGGCTGATGAACGTGGTGAACTTCTCCGACGGCGTGGACGGCCTGGCCGCCGGCCTGTGCACGATCGACGGGGTCGCGTTCGCGATCATCGCCTTCGATCTGAACGTTCCCGGGGCGGGAGTGCTGGCCGCCCTGACCGCCGGCGCCGCCCTCGGCTTCCTGTTCCACAACTTCTATCCGGCCTCTTCGCTCATGGGCGACTGCGGTGCGAACCTGCTCGGCTACCTGCTCGGAGTGGTGGCGGTCGTCGGCTCGATCAAGACCGGCGCGGTGGTCACCCTCGCCGTGCCCCTGATCCTGCTCGCGGTGCC
Source organism: Solirubrobacteraceae bacterium (assembly GCA_035252415.1). Lineage (GTDB taxonomy): Bacteria > Actinomycetota > Thermoleophilia > Solirubrobacterales > Solirubrobacteraceae > Palsa-465. The sequence continues at coordinate 19,234 of DATFDC010000240.1, read as the reverse complement.
GTTCCTCGACACGGGGTTCGTCGTGGCCAAGCGCCTGAAGTACAAGCGCAAGCCGTGGACCGCCGACGCCAACCACTTCCACCACCGCATGGCGCGCATGGGCTACAGCACGCGGCGCACGGTCGCCTACCTGTATGGGTGGACGCTGATGCTGGCCGGCGTGGCGCTCGCGCTTCGCTTCGTCCCCTACTCCAACCACCACGGGACATACCACCTGGGCTGGCTGCTGGTGATGGCGGCGATCGGCCTGATCGCCCTCGCCGCCAGCGTGTATCTGATCTACCTGCTCGAGATCCTCAAGTTCAAGAACCTCCGCATCCGGGAGCTGCGCACGGCCGACCCCGCGACCAGCGAGCACGAGATCGACGAGCGTGTGCAGCGCGAGGTCGAGACCGGGGAGTTCGAGCGGGTGGGATAGCTGGTGGCCGCACGTGACGACCGGCTGAGCGGCCTCAAACGATCCGAGATCGCGACCCTCGCGGCGGTCGCGCTGTTCACGCTGCTGGCGGGGATCACCCGCTATGCCAACGGCGTGTCCCGCATCGTCGCGTTCGTGCTGGCGATGCTCGCCCTCGCCGGCCTGGCCTGGATCGTGGCCTTCGCCACCGAGCAGGTCGGAGAGCGGCTGGGCCCGGCGGTCACCGGGGTGATGCAGGCCACGATCGGCAACCTGCCGGAGTTCTTCGTGGTGCTGTTCGCGCTCCAGGCCGGCCAGAAGGTCGTCGCCGAGACGGCCATCCTCGGCTCGATCCTGTCCAACGCCCTGCTCGTGCTCGGCCTCGTGATCATCGCCGGCGCCTGGCGCGCGAAGGACGGCGTCATGCGCTTCAACCCCCGCCTGCCCAACGACACCGCGACGTTGCTGCTGGTCTCCTCGTTCATCATCGTGCTGATCGGGCTGACCCGTTCGGCCGGCGATGCGGCCAGCCCGGACGCCAAGACGATCTCGATCATCGGAGCGGTGGTGATCCTGGTCGTGTACATGACCTGGCTGCGCCAGTACCTGACCTCGCCGACGACCGCCGGCCACGAGGAGCACAGCCGCGCGCGGCTGGGGCTCATCGCCAGCCTGACCCTGCTGGTCTTAGCCGGGACCGCCTCGGCCTTCGTCTCCGACTGGTTCGTGAACGCGCTCGAGCCGACGATCCACACCCTGCACATCTCCAAGGCGTTCGCCGGCCTGGTCATCGTGGCCATCGCCGGCAACGCGGTCGAGCACGCCGTCGGGGTGGTGCTCGCCGCCAAGGGTCACTCCGACCTCGCGATCGCGGTGGTCAAGAACTCCGTCTCGCAGATCGCCGCGTTCCTGTACCCGGTGCTGGTGCTGGTCTCGCTGCTCACCGCGACCACGCTGACCTTCTCGCTGGCGCCGGTCTACATCGGCGCGCTGCTCGGCACCGCGGTGATCGTCTGGCAGATCACCGGCGACGGCGAGGCCACCGTGTTCGAGGGGACGGCGCTGGTGGCGACGTTCGTGATCCTCGCCACCGTCGCGGCCTTCGAGTAGCCGTCATCCGCGCAGAGCCTGCGCGATCCTCGCCGCCACCGCGATCGGTTCACGCTTGAGCTGGCGGTCGGTCACCCGGATGACCCGCAACCCATGCGCCACCAGCACCTGGTCGCGCTTTCGATCGATTTCGAACGCCGACCGATGGCCGTGGGCCTGCCATCCGTCGAACTCCAACACGAGGCCGTGTTCCGGCCAGTACGCATCGACCAGGTGCCCGTGCACCCGCACGTTGGTGAGCGGCTTGGGCAGCTGGGCCTGGGCGATCAGCTTCCGCAACGCCCGCTCCCTCTCCGACCGAGTCATCCCGGGGTTGTCGAGCAGCGCCCGGATCACCGGCGCGCCCCTGCGCCGCGGTTCCCGGTCGACCACCCGCGCCACCGCGTCGGGCGTGACGATCCGGCGGTACTGCGCCTCCTGGAAAGCGTGCTCGACCTCGTTCATCGGTTCGGTCGCCGCGAGGTCGGCGATGATCCGCGCCACCGTGGTCACGGGAATCCCCCGCATCTCCGTCACGTCGTGCCCGGCCAGCCCGCGCGGCCGGTGAAGCCGGACGCCGGCGTGAAAGCCCGGATTGCGCCCCACCACCGTCACATCGATCTCCCGATCGGTCTCGGGTAGCAACCCGAGCAACTCTGCGGCTGAGCGATGGCTGACCACCGCACCCTCACCACACGCCATCACCGCGGCCCGAGCCCGCGCCATCAGCGTCGGCGGCGCCGCGCCGAGCAGATACACACCCCGGTGCATCGACTGCATGACCCCCGCCTCCAGACGCCGCGCGATCGCGCCCCGCCCCAGCCCCGCCGCGAACAACTGATCGTGCGTGACCACGTTGTCCTGCCGGGCCGCCACACGAGCGATCGCACGCTCCACCGCGTGCATTACTCGTCACTCCCCCACCCCCGCCAAAGCCGTGACGAGTTGTTCATCCCCCAGATGCACAGCACGTCACGCCCCCAGGACAGGCGCTCGCGTGACGTGTTATGCACGCGATTTCGGCTCACGGCGCCCAGTATCAGCCCGCGAAACCACCCCTCGGCCGTCTGAGACCGAATTGGAACGAAGTTTTGACGGTCTCGTCAGACGATGGCGGCGGCGCCGACCCGCGTGTACAGCGGGTAGCGCTCGGCGATCGCCGACACCCGGTCGGCGAGGTCCGTGCGGCGCGCGTCGAACCCGTCCTGGCCGAGCGCCTCGGCGATGATCATGCCGACCTCGACGAAATCGTCCAATTGCAACCCTCGCGTCGCCAGCGCCGGCGTGCCGATGCGCAGCCCGCTGGACACGGCCGGCGGGCGCGGATCGAATGGGACCGCGTTGCGGTTGACCGTGATCCCGATCGAGTGCAGCCGGTCCTCGGCCTGCTGCCCATCGAGCGTGGACTCGCGCAGGTCGCAGAGTACGAGGTGGACGTCCGTACCACCGGTCAGGACGCTCACGCCACCGCCGGCGTGGAGCAGCTCGGTCGCCACCGCTTTGGCGCCGACCACGGTCCGCTCCTGGCGCTCGCGGAACGCCTCGGAAGCCGCGATCCGCAACGCCACGGCCTTGCCGGCGATGATGTGCTCGAGCGGCCCGCCCTGCTGGCCGGGGAACACCCCGGAGTCGATCCGCTTGGCGTGCTCCTCGCGGCACAGGATCATCCCGCCGCGCCCGCCACCGATCGTCTTGTGGATCGTGGTGGTCACGACATCCGCATACGGGACCGGCGAAGGGTGTAGCCCGGCCGCGACCAGGCCGGCGAAGTGCGCCATGTCTACGACGAGGTACGCGCCGACCTCGTCGGCGATCTCGCGGAAGCGCTCGAAGTCCAGGAACCGCGGATAGGCCGACCAGCCGGCCAGGATCATCTTCGGCTTGCGCTCCTGCGCGATCCGCTGCACCTCGTCCATGTCGATCCGCCCGGTCTCGCGGTCGACGTGGTAGGGAGCGATGTCGTACAGCCGGCCGGACACGTTGATCCGCATCCCGTGGGTCAGGTGGCCGCCGTGCGAGAGCTCCAACCCCATCACGGTGTCGCCGGGCTGCAGCAAGGCGTGATAGACGGCGATGTTCGCCTGGGCACCGGAGTGCGGCTGGACGTTCGCGTGCTCGGCGCCGAACAACTCCACGGCCCGCTTGATGGCCAGCCGCTCGGCCACGTCGACGTGCTCGCACCCGCCGTAGTAGCGCTTCCCCGGATAGCCCTCGGCGTACTTGTTCGTGAGCACCGATCCCTGGCACTCGAGCACCGCCATCGGCACGAAGTTCTCCGACGCGATCATCTCGAGCGTGTGCTGCTGGCGCTCGAGCTCCAGCGCCAGCACCTCGGCGATCTCTGGATCGACCTCGGCAAGAGGCCGATTGAAGAAGTCGGACGGGAGGTCGGCGGCGCTCACTCCGGATACGACCTTAGCAACGGAATCGGTCACCCACGTTGGCCGCGGACGCACATTGGATGCTTCACTTTCGGCGCGCCGCGACGACCGCCAGATCGCCGCTTTCCCAGGCCACGCTCGGCTCGAATCCGGCGGCCAGGAGCCAGTCCAACTGGTCGGCCAGCGGGCTCGGCCGGTCGTAGCCGGGCGTGAGCGGCGTGGTGGCGTCCGCCGGGTCCGCTGGCACGACCACATCACCGAGCACGAACAGGCCGCCGGGCACCAACGCGTCGTGCACGCGGCGAAACAGATCCGCCTTGCCCGCACCGTCCAGGTGATGGACGCACAGGGCGCTGGTCACCAGGTCGAACGTCCCGTCGGGCAGCGGCTCCTCGATCCGCCCCGCCCGCAGCTCGACGCGCTCGGCCGGCAACTGGGAGCCCGCTACGGCCAGCATTCGCTCGTTCTCGTCGACGCCTACCAGCAACGCCTCCGGGTGGCGCGCCAGCACCCGGCGGGCCGTCTCGCCGGTCCCGGTGCCCAGGTCGAGGATCCGTCGCGCACCCGACCCCGTCCCCGCCGCGACCGCATCCTGGAAAGCGTCGTAGGCCGGCACGTCGGAGCGGATCGCGTCGGCGTAGGTGCGCGCGTCGAAGTGGTACTGCCAGTGCAGCGCCTCGGTGAGCTCGCGCTCGCCGACCGCGCCGGCCCGGACCACAGACCACTCGCCCTCCTCCTCGTAGCGGCGCAGATCGATCACGGTCGACGGCGTGCCCGGCAGCTCACCGCCGTCGAGGACCAGGTCGACGGCCGCGCGCAGCAGGGGAGGCACGTCCTCCAGCCGGCGCGGATCCGGACCGCCGGCCGGGTTGGCGCTCGACTGGAGCACCGCCCGCCGCATCCCCGCGAACCGCGGCACGTCCGGCACGCGGATCCCCAACGTCGACCGGTCGCCGCCACAGGCCAGCGCGAAGCGCCCGGCCGGGTTGGGCACGAGCACGCTCACCGGGCCCGGCATCACCCGGGTCATAGCCAACCGGGTCCGCTCGCCGAGCTCGGGAATCGCCGCGAACGCCGCGTCGACGTCGAAGAACATCACGGCCGAGGGCTTGTCCAGGCTGCGCCGCTTGAGCAGATACAGGCGTTCGACCGCGAACCGGTCCTCCGGATCGCAGGCCAGTCCGTACACGGTGTCGGCGGGGAACAGGACCAGCCCCCCGGCCCCGATGCACCGCTCGAACGCTTCGCCGTCGCCGCTCAACGCCGCCCGACGACGACCCGTTCGTGCCCGGCCAGATCGCGCACCAGTTCGATCGAATTAGTGCGAGACCGGGCGAGGAGGGACGCAACCGTCCGCGCCTGGTCGAAGCCCACTTCGAGCGCGACGAGTCGCAGATCCCGGGGCAGCGCATCGATGAGGCGCCGGATCACGTCCAGCCCATCCTCCCCCGCGAACAGCGCACCGGCCGGCTCATACCCCGCCACGTCCGCCGGCAAATCCACCCCCGCAGCCACATACGGCAAATTCGCCAGCACGGCGTCGGGGCGGGCAGGGAGCCGGGGGGAGTCCAAGAGATCGGCTTCGACGAATTCCACCTCGCTCCCCAGATGAATGCCGTTCGCCCGGGCAACCTCCAGCGCCCGAGGATCCACATCCGTGGCCCACACCGAAAGATCCGAACGCTCGTCTTTCAACGCAAGCGCCACCGCGCCACTCCCCGTCCCCACATCGACGACCGAAGCGCCGCGCGGCAACGTCAGCCCAACCTCGACCAGCAACTCGGTCTCGGGCCGCGGGATCAGTACCCGCGGATCCACGCCCAGCGTGATCCGCCGGAACTCCTTGCGCCCCAGGATGTAGGCGACGGGCTCGTGCGCCATGCGTCGCGAGAGCAGCGCGTGGAACGCGTCGAGCTGGGAGGCGGCGAGCTCCGAGCCGGCGTCGATCACCAGCCGCTCGCGCGAGACGCCCCGCGCGAACGCCAGCAGCAACTCGGCGTCGAGTCGCGGAGTGTCGGAGTCCGCGAGCAAGGCAGTGGCCTCGCGCAGGACGCCGGCGACAGACGAACCCGCGAGCACCGCGGCGTCAGGCAACCGACGCCTTCTCCTCCAGCCTCCGGCGCTTCTCGTCGTCCTGCAGAGCCGACGTGAGCTCGTCGAGCTCGCCCATGAGGATCCCGTCGAGGTTGTGCAGCCGCAGCCCGATCCGGTGGTCGGTCACCCGCCGCTCGGGGAAGTTGTACGTGCGGATCTTCTCGGCCCGCTCGCCGGTGCCGACCTGCGCGGACCTCGACGCCGCAACCGCTGCCTGCTGCTCCGCCACCGCGCGCTCATACAAGCGCGCCCGCAACACGCGCATGGCGCGCTCACGGTTCTGCAGCTGCGACTTCTCGTCCTGCATCGAGACCACGATCCCGGAGGGCTTGTGCGTGATCCGCACGGCCGAGTCGGTCGTGTTCACCGACTGCCCGCCCGGGCCCGAGCTGCGGTACACGTCGATCTGGAGCTCATTCGGGTCGATCTCGACCTCGACCTCCTCGGCCTCGGGGAGCACGGCCACGGTGGCGGTCGAGGTGTGGATCCGGCCCTGGGACTCGGTCTCGGGAACGCGCTGGACCCGGTGCGTGCCGCCCTCGAACTTGAACACCGAGTACGCGCCGTCGCCCTTGACGGCAAACGTGTACGTCCCCTCTCCAACAGACAGCGGCTCGACGACGAACCCCCGCCGCTCGGCGTAGCGGGAGAACATCCGGTACAGGTCGCCCGCCCACAGCCCGGCCTCCTCGCCGCCGGCGCCCGGGCGGATCTCGACGATCACGTTCTTGTCGTCGTTGGGATCGCGCTCGACCATGGCCAGGCGAATCTCCTCCTCGAGCTCGGCCATCCGCTCGCGCGAGGACTCGAGCATCGAGCGCAGCTCGGGGTCGTCGCCGTCCTCGGCCAGCAGCTCGCGCGCGCCCTCGAGATCATCGGCCGCCCGCCGGTACTCGGAGGCCAGCCGGGCGGCCGGCTCGAGCTCACGGTACGCGCGAGAAGCCGCGGCGAACCGCTGCCGGTCGCCGATCACGTCCGGGTCCGACAAGTCCTCCTGGAGCTCGCCGAACCGCGCCTCGATCTGGGAGACGAGTTCATCGATCATGTCCCGGTCGAGTCTAGGCGACGACTTCGAGCCCGACCAGATCCTCGGCCGACACCCCGGAGCCTTCCTGGCGGGCGAGCACGGCCTTCAACGCGCTGATCGATACCGCAAGCTGATCGAGGTCGGGCTCGCGCGTGGTCAGGCGCTGGAGCTGGAGCCCGGGGTACATGATCACGCGGACCCAGCCGCGCCGGCGGTTGCGGCCCGCCCACTTGATCACCTCGAAGGACAGGCCGGCGATCACCGGAACGCCGACGATCCGCGTCAACACGAGGATCCACCAGGAGGGCAGTCCGACCGGGGCGAACACGAAGATCGCCATGATCATCACGATCAGCAGAAAGCTCGTGCCACAGCGGGGATGCAGACGGGAGTACAGGGCGGCCCGTTCGGGGGTCAGCTCGTCGGAGGCCTCGTAGCAAGAGATCGCCTTGTGCTCGGCCCCGTGGTACTCGAACACCCTCCGCAGGTCGCGCACCCGCGAGAGCAGCACCAGATAGCCGAGGAAGATCGAGGTCCGCAGCACACCCTCGACCGCCCAGAACGCCACCGAAGAGCCGAGCTGATGCTTGATCAGGCTGGTCAGCCCGACCGGCACCACGAAGAACAGGCCGACCGCGAACAGCGAGGCCACGGCAATCGTGCCCACCCACGCGCCGCCTGAGATCTCCATGTCCTCGTCGGGGAGCTGGGCGTTGGCCGACAGTCCGAGCGCGCGCATGCCGATGGCCAGCGACTCGACCAGCGCGACCACGCCGCGGATCACCGGCAGGCGGTAGATCCGCCGGCGCTTGGCCCACGACTCGAGCGGGAACTCCTGCACGTCGATCTCGCCGAGCGCCTCGCCCTCCGCCGGAGGCTTGCGCACGGCGAGCGCCCATGCGTTCACGCCGCGCATCATCACGCCCTCGAGGACGGCCTGGCCCCCAACGGGTGCGTCTCGCGACGCGGTCAGGCGCCCCTCCTGGACCGCGGCGCTCAACGATCTCTCTCCGAGCTAGGAGCCCGTGCCGGCTCGCGCGGCGCGGCGGCCCTTGGCCACTCGGCGCTGGAAGCGCTCGACCCGGCCGCCCGTATCGACCAGCTTCTGCCGGCCGGTGTAGAAGGGATGGCAGGCAGAGCAGATCTCAACGTGAATTTCGGGCTTGGTCGAGCGGGTCATGAACTCATTGCCGCAGGTACAGCGGACATGAGCATCGACATACTCGGGATGTACACCGGTCTTCATAGTGTTATCGAGTGTAGCGGCCGAGGCTTTAGCCACGGCGGCTGTAACGCACCGGATCGATCACGCCAACTAGTGGGCATGAGCACCCCGCCGGCCGCGACCGACGCCCCGCCGGAGCCGGCCCTGAACGACTTCGAGGCGGTCTACCGCGCCAACGTCGCCGGCATCACCGCGTTCTTCGCCCGCCGGTGCGGCGAGCCCCAGGCCGTGGCGGACCTCACCTCGGAGACGTTCGTCGAGGCGGTTGGCTCGCTGCGCTCGTTCGACCCCATGCGCGGCAGCGCCCGGGCGTGGCTGTTCGGGATCGCCCGCCATGTGTACGCCCGCCATTGCCAGCGGACGGCCAACGGCAACCACGCGCTGGCTGCCCTGGCCGGCCACCGTGAGCTCGAGGAGGACGAGGTCGAGGAGCTGGCCGCGCGAATCGACGATCAGCTGATCGGCCGGGCACTCCTCGCGCGCATCGACAGCCTGCCCGAGCTCGAACGCGCCGCGCTCGAGCTCGTCGATCTGGATGGGCTGGCCCCGCGCGAGGCCGCCACCGCTCTGAACATCTCCCAGAGCGCGCTCCGCGTGCGCCTGTTCCGGGCACGAACCCGACTACGAACGACGGAGGAACCGTCATGAGCACCTTCGAAGACCGGCTGTGGTCAGAGCTCGTGCACGAGCACGGCCACCAGATCCAACCTCCCACGGTCGGCGCGAGACCTGCCCGGCGTCGGCCGGCGCTGATCACCGCAAGCGCGCTCGCCACTGTCGCCCTCGCCACCGCCCTCCTCGCCCTGACCGCGGGCACGAGCGCGCCGCCAGCCTACGCCGTCACCACCAACCCAGACGGCACCGTCACCGTAACCCTGAACGACATCTCCGCCCTCACCGGGCTCAATGCCGAACTGGCCCGCGACGGCCTTCGCGCCAGGGCCGTCCCGTTGACCGCCAGCTGCCCGACCCGCGCGTTCCCGAACGCCATGCCGGCGGGAACCAACCCGAGTACCTACACGATCACGATCGTCCCGGCCGACATCCCGACCGGCTACACGGCAATCGTGGCCGTCAGCAAGAACGCCTCAGGTCAGGTCACGCTGGTTCAAGGGGCGTGGCCCAATCCCGGCCCGTCGTGCATCAACACCCAGCCGATCTCGATCCCCGAGTACCGCTAAGACCCGGACGGCGTCGGGCAGGGCATCGTCAGCACGTTGTTCGCGAAGTCGTACTCGTCGATCGTGTGCGACGGGTCGACGGTGACGGCCAGGTTCGCGCCGGGGGTGCAGGCCGGGGCGACGAATCGCTCGTGCGTCGAGGACTTCGGTCCCACCGAGCCGAGCGTCTGCGCCTGCTTGCCCGTGCCCACGCCGGCGAGATCGACCTCGACCGGGCCGGCCGCGGTCAGGCCACGGTTGGCAATCGTCGCCACGTAGGCCGCGTTGCCCGAGGCCAGCGGCGTCACGGTCAAAGAGCGCACCAGCAAATCGGCCCTGAGCTCGGGCTGCCAGCAGGTCGAGCTCGACTGCACCGCGCTTAGGAGCTGCCGGCCGGTCGACCCGTACCACCGGAAGCTGACCCGGAAGCGGTACGTGGCGGGCGCCGGCAGTCCGACGACCGGATGGTTGACGATCCACACGTCTCCCGGGCGCTGGCCCAGCGTCGGGTTGTCCGGGGTCAGCCAGCTGCCGAGGGAATGCCCGCGGACGACCTTGAAGGGACCCCCGGCCCTGGTCTTGCGCATCAGGTCGAAGCGCATTCGCATCTTGGCCGTGCCGGTCACCGGTCGCATCACGGCCTGGATCGAAACCGCGCGGGTCGGCGGATCGAGCGCCTTCTGGCACACGAACGAGCGCAGCTGGTCGCGCGGCGGGGAGGCGCCGGCGCCCGACGCCGCGGCCGTGCCGAAGGCCAGCACAGCGACGAGCGCGATCATCAGCCGCATTCGAGACATCGCCAAATACCAACAACCAGTGCCCCGGAAAGTTCCGGGCTGTAACGCTTTGACACAGGATCGACAGTTGCGGATATGCCCCCGGAAATCCAGCACAGATCGGCCGTCGAGGCGAGGTTCGCCGAGGTCTTCGCGCACCTTGGGCTGCTCAGCGCCTACGCCCGGCGCCGAGGCGCACGCGACCCCGACGCGATCGCCGCCGAGGCGATGGCTATTGCCTGGCGCCGCCTTGCCGACGTCCCCCGGGACGACCCGCGTCCGTGGCTGATCGCCACCGCGCGCAACCTCGTACTCGCCGACCGGCGGCGTCATGCCGCGGCGCTCCAGGACCTTAAGGGCGTCGAGCCCGCGGCGCCACCGCAGGCCGCGGTCCTCGAACTGGATCACGAACTCGAGGTCGCGCTCGCGACACTGTCCGACACCGACCGCGAGGCGCTGCTCCTCGTCGCCTGGGAGGACCTCACCCCTAGCGCCGCCGCAGCCAGCCTGGGGATCTCGCCGGCCGCCTTCCGCGTGCGCCTGCACCGGGCCCGGCGCCGGCTGCTCTACGAGCTCGAGGCCCGGCGGGCGCACACGCAATTCAACCCAGCTTGGAGCGGCAATGACCTCTGATCGCCTTCTCGATCGCGTTCGCGCTGCCAACCCGGTGCCAGCCGCGCCGATCCGCGACGACGTTCTCTTCGCCCGGATCGTCGCCTCCCCAGGCGATGCCCGGCTCGCCCGTCGCCGCCGGCTACGGGTTGGTGCGCGCCGGCTCGCGCTCGTCGGGGCAGCCATCGTCCTCACGGCGGCCGGGGGCACGACCGGCGCGATCCAGCTGGGCGTGTTCTCCCACGACACCCCCGAGGCCCTGTTCAAGGGCAATCCCGCGGGCCAGTTCCCGGGCAGTCGACACCAGATCGTCAACCCGCGGACCGTCCGCCGAGCCACGACGTTCACGGTTCCGGGCGTCGGCCGGTTCGAATACTGGATCGCCCTGACCCGGAGAGGCTGGCTGTGTAACGCAATCCGGCAGCCCGACGGGACCTGGGCCGCCCTCACCGCCGACAGATTCCAGCTCGGCGGCCCGGTACCCGGCTGCAGTGGCTGGTCGTGGCGCGACGTACACGGGTTCGCCTACTACCCGGACACCATCCCCGCTCCCCGCCACCGCATCTGGCGACTCGTGTACGGCTACGCCCCGACCGCCGGCCACCCCGTGAAGATTCGAGATCGGATCAGCGGCGTCACGGCGCCGATCGGAGACGGGCGCTACTTCGCGCTCGTGATCCCGTACTGCCAGCGACGCAGCTGCAATCGTCCGGCCCCGTTCGCCTGGTTCCAGCTCCAGACGCTCGACGCCTCGGGCCGGGTGCTGGTCACCGACCGCAGAGACGCCGGCATGTAGCTCAGGTCATCGTGTAGAGCGGGCCGTCGCCACCCTCGGGTGGGGTCAGCCGCCCGCCCTTCGCGGTGATCGCCCCGCACTGCACGCAGTTGGTGTAGTTGACCACCACGTCGACCGGGCCGGACGCGGGGGCGTCGTCGGGAATCTCGTAGACGCCGGCCGGGCACATCCACTGCCACGTCTCGGCGATCTCGCGCGGGACGTTCTTGCGCACGCGAATGTGGTTCGGGGCATCGTCGCGGGTCGCGTTGCCCGACACGTACACCGAAGAGAGCTTGTCGAAGATGTACTTGCCGTCGGGCTTGGGATAGGCCTTCCGTGCGCCGTCGACGGTCATCGCGGAATCTGCGTCGCGGTGGTTGGCCCAGCGACCACCCGGGAACCGGCCCTTCGACACGACCATCGCGTTGGTGATCGCGCCGCCGACGAAGAACCCCCGGCCGAACGGCTGCTTCATGTTGCGCGACTGGTAGAGCTCCTTGCCGATCAGCGAGTCCTCGACCCGCTGGTCGTACTCCGACAGATCGGTCCCGCCGGCCTTCAGCGTCTTGAAGATCGTCTCGGCCGCGTAGATCCCCGCGTGGATCGCGTAGTGGATCCCCTTGAGGATCGGCACGTTGACCATGCCCGCGCTGTCGCCGCAGATCACCATCCCGGGCGCGGAGGGCTTGGGCATGGCCCAGTAGCCGCCCTCGGGGATGGCCTTGGCCCCCCAGGCGACCCGCTTTCCGCCCTCCAGGATGCCGCGCACCAGCTTAGAGGTCTTGAACAGCTGGAGCAGGTCATGCGGCGAGACCGTGGCATCGGTGTAGTCGAGGCCGACCACGAACCCGATCGAGACCCGGTCCGAGCCCATCGGGTAGATCCACGAGCCGCCGAACTCGTGCCACTTCGCGCCGTAGCGAAGCGGCCACCCGAGCGTGTGGATGACGCGATCCAGAGCCTGAGGGACCTGCCACACCTCCTTGACCCCGAGCGCCCACACCTGGGGCTCGCGGCCGGAGGCCAGCTCGAATTCGCGGATCGCCGCGCCCGTGAGATGACCCCATGTGCCCTCGGCGAGCACGGTCGCCTTCGCGGTCACGTCGGAGCCGGGCTCGAAGTTCCCGAGCTCCTCGCCCTCCTTGCCGCGTCCCTTGTCACCGGACCGGATCCCCCGGACCACCCCATCGGTGACCAGCAGCTGACTGGCCGCGGTCTCGGTCAGGATGTAGGCGCCTGCCTCCTCGGCCCGCGCGGCCAGCCAGCGCGACAGCTCGGCCACGCTGACCATGTGGTTGCCGTGGTTTCGGAACGGCGGCGGAGTCGGCTTCAAAGGAAGCTTCGAGCCCGGCCCGAGCATCCAGTACACGCTGTCCTTGGCGACCGTGCCGTGCGTGGGCCACTCGGACTCGGGCACGTCGGGGAACAGCGCCTTCAGACCCGACGGGCGCATCATCGCGCCGGACAGGTTGTGCGCGCCGCACGCCTTGCCCTTCTCGATCACGGCCACCGGGACCTCGCCCAGGCGCTCCATCAGATCGGGGTCGTCGGCCAGCAACTGGAGCAGCCGGTTGGCGCAGGCCAGCCCGGCCGGACCGCCACCGACGATCACCACGCCGACGTCGATCCGCTCCTCCTCGGAATCGAGCTCTCGCTTGACGAACTCCTTGACCGAGTCGACCGGCGGCGCGAACTCGCTCGGCGCGACCGGGCGGCGACCGTTCATGGAGGCCATACGGATGATCAGCCTCCCCGCTTTGCCTTGATGGCCTCGGTCAGCTTGGGCAGGATCTTGTTCAGGTCGCCCACGATCCCCAGGTCGGAGAACTCGAAGATCGGCGCGTTGGCGTCCTTGTTGATCGCCACGATGTTCTCCGAGGACTGCATCCCGACCTTGTGCTGGATCGCGCCCGAGATCCCCGCGGCCAGATACAGCTTGGGCGCCACGGTCTTGCCGGTCTGCCCGATCTGGGCCGCGTACGGGTACCAGCCTGCGTCGACCACGGCGCGCGTGGCCGCGACGGCGGAATTGCCACCAAACGCCGCGGCCAACGCCTCGGCCAACTCGAAGCCCTCGGGCTTGCCGAGGCCGCGGCCGCCGGCGACCAGGATGTCGGCGCCCTCGATGTCGACGTCCGCGCCGCGCTGCTCGCCGCGCTGGACCATCTCGGCCTGGTTCGACCAGGGTGAGTACTCGACATCGACGTCGACCACCTCGGCCGACCCGCCGTCCTTCGTGACCATCTCGAACGCGTTGATCCGCCCGATGATGATCCCGAGGTCACCCGAGTAGCGGGAAACCGAGATCTGGGAGTCCTGGAGGATCGGGCGCTCGGCGACCAGCTTGCCGTCCTCGGCCCGGACCGCGATCACCTCCATGGTGACCCCGGCGTGCTTACGCGCGGCCAGACCAGCCCCGATCTCGAACCCGAGCAGGCCACCACCGAACAGCGCATACCCATGCCCGTGCTCGTCGATCACCTTGGCCATCGCGTCGACGACCGGCTGCGCGAGCCCCTCCGAACCCCGCGCCCGGAACACCTTGGTAGCGCCGTAGGCGCCGAGCGACTGACACAGATCGTCGGTCAAATCGTCGCCGCCGACCACCATCGCGTGGCATTCGCCGCCGATCTCGGAAGCGCGCGCGGCGCCCTCGGACACTGCCCCGAGCGAGTTCTTGTTGAACTCGCCCTCGTAGTGCAGGACGTATGTGAGAACGTCAGCCATGTCAGATCAGCTTCCTTTCCGCCAGCCAGGCCACGATCTGCTCGACCGTCTCGTTGGTGTCCTCGTCCTCGATGATCTTGCCGGGCGGCTTTGCCTCGGGGGCGTGGAAGTCACCGCACTTGACGCGCGCGCCGTCCTCGCCGACCAGCGAGGCGTCGATCCCGACGTCGCCGGCGGCGACCTTCTCGAGCGGCTTCTTGCGAGCGCCCATGATCGCCTTCAAAGACGGATACCGGGGTTCGTTGATCGCGTCGCCGACCGAGATCACCGCGGGCAGCTTGATCTGCACGGTGTCGTAGCCGTACTCGGCCTGCCGCTCGCAGCGCAGCGCGCCCTCCTCGACGTCCATCTTGATCACCTGCGTGAGCGAGGGCATCTTCAGGTGGTCGGCCACCACCGCGCCGATCGTGTAGCACTCGCCGTCATCGGACTGTTGGCCGAGCAGCACCAGATCCGGCGACTCCTTCTCGACCGCTTTGGCCAGGGCGTAGCCGGTCGCGGCGACGTCGGAGCCGGCCAGCGCGTCATCGGACAGGTGAAGCGAGCGATCGGCGCCCAGCGAGACCGCCTTGTGCAGAGCGCGCTGGGCCGATTCGGGGCCCATCGTCACGGCCACGATCTCGTCGACTTCGACGCTGCCGCCTTCGCGGATCTGCATGGCCGCCTCGATGGCGTGCGTGTCGTACGGGTTGAGGTTCTTCTCGCCCGAGCGGTCCAGGCGGCCCGTCGAGGGGTCGATCCGCTTCTCGACGGCGGCGTCCGGAACCTCTTTGACGAGGACGCAAATCTTCAAGTGAGGCCTCCTAGCAGTTCAAGACGGTGTCGGATGTTACCCGGTTGACTGACGAGTCAATCGGTCACGCCCGCACCGCGCTGCGGATGAAGTCGACCGCCTCCTGCGTCGAGGCGCCCGGCGTGAACACCTCGGAGACCCCGAGCTGCTTGAGCTCCATTACGTCGTCCGAGGGGATCGTGCCCCCCAGCGTCACCACCACGTCATCGGCGCCCTGCTCCTTGAGCAACTCCATCACGCGGGGCACCAGCGTCATGTGCGCGCCGGACAGGATCGACAGGCCGACCGCGTCCGCATCCTCCTGGATCACGGTCTCGACGATCTGCTCGGGCGTCTGGTGAAGACCCGTATAGATCACCTCCATGCCGGCATCGCGCAGCGCCCGGGCGATGATCTTGGCGCCGCGGTCGTGCCCGTCGAGGCCGGGCTTGGCGACGACGACGCGGATCTTCTTATCAGTGGGAGCCATGGGCGGGGCGGGGATTTTATTGATGAGGTTTCAGCCCGCGTCGCCCCACCGGACACGCCATCGAGCGATCTCTAAAAGACCGGAGCCTCGCGGTAGCTCCCGAACACGGTCTGCAGGGCGGTGACGATCTCCCCCTCGGTGACGTTCGCCCGCGCCGCCTCGACCAGCAGCGGCATCAGGTTGTGCCCGGGATCGCCCGCCGCATCCACGAGCGCGCCCAGAGTTCGCGTCACGGCGTCCGGGTCGCGTGACTCGCGCACCGTACGCAAGCGGGTCACCTGCTCGGTCTCGAACTCCGGATCGATCCGCAGGATGTCGGTGTCGAGATCGTCGCCCTCGGTATAGGCGTTGACCCCGACCACCTTGCGCTCGCCCGCCTCGACCTCCTGCTGGTAGCGGAACGCGGCATCGGCGATCTCCCGCTGCGGGAACCCGCGCTTGACCGCCTCGACCATCCCGCCCAACTGATCGATCTTCTCGAAGTACGCGTACGCCTGCTCCTCCATACGGTCAGTCAGCGCCTCCACGAAATACGACCCACCCAGCGGATCGATCGTGTTCGCCACCCCCGTCTCCTCGGCGATGATCTGCTGGGTGCGCAGCGCCACCCGCACGGCCTGCTCGGTGGGCAGCGCCAGCGCCTCGTCAAACGAATTGGTGTGCAGCGACTGGGTGCCGCCGAGCACCCCGGCCAGCGCCTCGATCGCCGTGCGCACGATGTTGTTCAGCGGCTGCTGAGCGGTCAGCGACACACCCGCGGTCTGCGTGTGGAAGCGCATCCGCCACGACTCCGGCTTGCGCGCCCCGAACGTCTCCTTGAGCTCACGCGCCCAGATCCGGCGCGCCGCCCGGTACTTGGCGATCTCCTCGAAGAAGTCGATGTGCGCGTTGAAGAAGAAGCTCAACCGCGGTGCGAAGTCATCGACATCGAGCCCGCGCGCGACCGCCTGCTCGACGTAGGTCAGCCCGTCCTTCAGCGTGAACGCCAGCTCCTGCGCGGCGGTCGAGCCGGCCTCGCGGATGTGGTACCCGGAGATGCTGACCGGGTGCCAACGTGGCATGTGCACGCTGCACCACTCGATCATGTCCCCGACCAGGCGCATCGCCGGGTCGACCGGGAAGCACCACTCCTTCTGGGCGATGTACTCCTTGAGGATGTCGGTCTGGATCGTCCCGCCCAGGCGCTCGGGTCCGACGCCCTGGCGCTCCGCCGCCACCACGTAAAAGGCGAGCATGATCGCCGCCGGCGCGTTGATCGTCATCGACACCGTGACCTCATCCAGCGGGATCCCGGAGAACAGCATCTCCATGTCCTCCAGCGAATCGACCGCCACGCCCTCGCGACCCACCTCGCCCAGCGAGCGCGGATGGTCCGAGTCCAGGCCCATCAGCGACGGCATGTCAAACGCCGTCGACAGACCGGTCTGCCCGTGATCGAGCAGGTAACGAAAGCGCCGGTTGGTCTCCGCCGCCGTCCCGAACCCGGCGAACTGGCGCATCGTCCACAGCCGCCCGCGATACATCGACCCGTACACGCCACGGGTGAACGGCGGCTCACCCGGCAGACCGATCGACGCGTCCGGATCCGCCGGCAGATCACGCTCGGTATAGAGCGGCTTGACCGGCTCCCCGGAGATCGTCGAGAAGGGAGCGTTCCGTTCCGGTGTGCGGCTGAACGTCTCGCGCTCCCAGCGCTCGAGATCGGACATGCGCTGATCGGTCGCCATGACCGCAGTCTAGGTGCTCGTGGGAGCCGATATTCGAGGTCCAGGAGCGCCCTGTCCGCTTCAAGCCGCCCGGCGCACCGGTCGATGGGTGAGCGATGTCCCGTCGCCTGTCAAACCACGTGCCGCTCCTGTGCGCGGTGCTCGGCGTGCTGCTCGCGGTGCTGGGCGCCGGCCTGATCGCGTCACGGCGCTCATCCGAGCGCGGACGCCTCGACCACGCCCTGGACGCGACGGCCGGCGAGAAGGCCGCGCTGGTCGAGACGGAATTGGAGCGCCTGCGGGCGCTGGCCGTGATCACCGCGCACGTGCCGCCGTTTACCGAGCTCTACGCCGACTCGGGCTCGCTGGCCGCCAAGATCGCCGCCGTCGCCGGCCCGTTCCGCGAGATCAACAACGCCCTGTACTACGTCTACCAGACCTCGCCCCAGCGCTTTGTCGAGGTCGGGTACGTCGACGCCTCGGGACGCGAGAACGCCGTCGTGGTCCGGGGCGAGCGGACCTCGCGCGCGAAGCTGGCCGACGTTCGGAGCTGGCCGTCCTTCCGCGAAGGGGTAAGCACGCCGGTGGGCAGGGTCGGGATCACCGCGCCGTTTGTCTCCCCGGCGGCCCGTGTACCGGTGATCGCGGGCACCACCGGCGTCGCCGTGAACGGCCGGATGCGAGCGTACGTCGAGTTGGAGCTTGCCCTTTCGGCGCTCCGGCAGGTGCTCTCCTCCGACGTTCCACACGGCGTGAGCGTCGAGATCGCCGCTCGGAACGGCACGCCGCTGATCGCGGTCGGATCGCGCGTCCGCGTCTCCGCGCGAGAAATGCGCTCCGGCGTCCAGACGGTTGGGCGGCTGCGCCTGGCGGCCCGGGCAATCCCCGAGGCTGCCGTCGCCGGCGGTCCCTGGTTCATCGTCTCCGCGACCCCGAGTCCGTCGATGCTCTCCGCGGTGGCGGCGGAGAACGTGGTGATCCTGGCGCTCGCGTTCCTCCTGCTCGTCGCCGCGCTGATCGGGGTAACCCGGGCCCGCGCCCTCCAGACGGCCGAGGTGGCGAACGCAGATCGAGCCCGCGCCGAGGCGGACCGGCTGGCCCGCATCGACGTCCTGACCGGGCTCCACAACCGGCGTCACGCGATGGAGACGATCGAACACGAGCTGGCTCGGGCGTCTCGCCACGACGCAGCCGTCGGGCTGTTGCTGATCGACGTCGACTTCTTCAAGCGGATCAACGACACGTACGGCCACGTGCCCGGCGACGGGGTGCTGATCGAGGTCGCGCGCCGGCTGAGCACCGCCGTGCGCTCGTGGGACACCGTCACCCGCGTGGGCGGCGAGGAATTCTGCGTGATCGCGCCGGAGATCGAGAGCGAGCACGCCGCGGCAGAGCTCGCCGAGCGTCTGCGGACAGCCGTCGCCGAGAGCGGAATCGACGCCGCCGGAGTCGCCGTCGCGGTCACGGTCTCGGTCGGGGTCGCGGTGCTGCGCAGCGACGCCGGCTCGGCCGAGCATGCCCTCGACTGCGCTGACCGTGCGCTCTACGCGGCCAAACGCCGCGGGCGCAACCGTGTCTGCTGCTTCTCGCAGCTCGATCAGCTCGACCTGCGCGCCGAGCAGCCGGAATGCCTGCATCTCGCCGAGGCGCTGGCGACCGCGGGCGACCTGCGCGGCGGAGTGGGCTCGTCGCATAGCCGTGACATAGCCGAGCTCTCCGCGGATGTCGCCCGTCGGCTCGGCCTGGGTCAGGAGGAGCTCCTGCGCGCCCAGCTCGGAGGCTGGCTGCACGACATCGGCAAGATCGCCGTTCCGGACAACATCCTCACCAAGCCCGGCAAGCTGACCGGCGAGGAGTGGGCTCTGATGCGTACCCATCCGGTGGTCGGAGACGAGCTGCTTCGCAACTTTCCCGAGCTTGCGCTGGCCTGCCAGGCGGTGCGCCATCACCACGAGCGGTGGGACGGCGCCGGGTACCCCGACCGGCTCGCCGCCGAGCAG
>DATFDC010000239.1:0-2569 GCA_035252415.1 Solirubrobacteraceae bacterium | reverse complement strand
TGGGGGCCGAGGCGCTCGGCGCGCCCAGGCTCGACGTGGCGGCGCTGCTGGCCCGCGAGGCCGTGGCGCTCGACCGCTCGCCCCAGACCGAGGGGACGCTGCTGACCACGCTGCTGCGCAGCCCGGCGGTGGTCGCCACGTTCTCGCTGCCTACGAACTCGACGCCCGAGGTTGCGGTCAGCCCGGACGGCCGCACGCTTGCCGTGTCCGACAGCGTGTCGGACAGCGTGCGGTTCTACGACGCGCGCACGCGGGCGCTCGCCGGGCAGCTGAGTGACTTCTTCGGCGACCAGCC
This sequence comes from Solirubrobacteraceae bacterium, assembly GCA_035252415.1. Lineage (GTDB taxonomy): Bacteria > Actinomycetota > Thermoleophilia > Solirubrobacterales > Solirubrobacteraceae > Palsa-465. The sequence goes on along the minus strand of DATFDC010000239.1, from coordinate 2,274 downwards.
GCCGGTCTACTCACGCGACGGGTCGCTGCTGGTGTACCGAACCGGCCCGGCGCTGGCCGTGCGCGACGCCCGCACGCTCGCCCTTCGCGCGCGGCTTCCGATCGGACCGCCGTTCACCCAGGAGCTCACCGCCGACGTGCCCGAGGGCAGCATCCTGATCGCCCCGGACCGGCGCACGGTCTACTACGCGTACTGGCAGATGACGGCCGGCGGCCAGCCGGCCGCGGCCTATCTCGCCCGCTGGGCACTGCCGAGCGGCCGGCGGCTCGCCACGGTGCCGCTCGGGCGTGGTCCGCTCCTCGCGCTGCGGCTGCTCGACGCCGGCCGCCGCCTGGTCGTGGTGACCGGGCGGGCCATTCACACCTACGACACCGGCTCGCTGGCGCCGCTCCGGTCGGTGGCGATCGAGCCCGTCCCGCTGCTCCCCGCCGCGGCGGCGATCAGCCCCGACGGAGGCACCGTGGCGGTCGGGTCGCAGAACGGCACGGTGTCTTTCGTCTCCGCCGCGACCGGCCAGGCCCGGCGCGGCCATGGCGGGCACGGCGCCGACGTGGCCAGCGTGCTGTTCGCTCCTGATGGCCGCACCGCGGTCACCGTGGGCGACGACGGCAAGGTGATCGTGTGGGATCCGGCCGGCCTCGAGGCGCTCAAGGTGCTGGGCGGCGCCCCGGAGCGCGTGCAGGACGCCCAGCTCGGTCCCGACGGGGCGACGCTCTACACCTCGGCCGTGGGGGGTGTGGTGCTCGCCTGGGACCTGACCGGTCAGCGCGGCTTCGGGCACAGCGCGCAGGTCAGCCCGGCGCGGCCGTGCTGCGACCCGATCGCCCCGCTGCAGCCGGCGCTCGCGCTCTCGCCCGATGGCACGCGCTTCGCCGTCGCCTCCGGACCGTCGGGGGTTGCCGTGTTCTCGACCCGGACCCTGCGACGAGTCGCGTCGTTCACGATCAAGCCCGCCGGAGATGCGATCACGGCGCTTGCCTGGTCGCCGAGGAGCGGCGAGCTCGCGGTCGGGGCCCACGGAGGCGTGGTGCAGCTGTGGAATGTCGATTCGGCGCCGCGATACGTGCGCTCGTTCTCGGACCTCACACCGCTGGCCGAGCAGAGCGAGGCGATCCAGTCGCTCGCGTTCTCGCCGGATGGATCGCTCCTGGCCGCCAGCGACAAGAGCCAGAGCACGTCGCTCGGGCACACCTCAACCGCCCTGGTGGCGAACCTGGCCGTCTGGCGAATCGCCTCCGGGGGCACGGTCGCGCCACCCACGGACCTCGGCGGTGGCAACAGCCTGAATGGATCCGCCGTGCTCGCCTTCTCGCCCGACGGCAAGCGACTGGCGGTCACCCTGCCGACCGGCGGGGTGCGCATCTACGACCCGCTCGGCGGCCAGCTGGTCCGCACGCTGGTCGATCCCGGCGATGACGGCGTCTCGGTCGCCTTCGGGCCGAAGGGCATCCTGGCCGAGGGCACGCTTGGAGGCACCGTCGAGCTGTGGAAGCTCAGCACCGGGAAGCGAATGGGATCGCCGCTGCTGGCCGACTCCGTCGCGATCACCAGCGTTGCCTTCGATCCGACCGGCCGCCGGTTCGCCACCGCCGGGAGCGGCGACGGCACGATCAAGGTCTGGTTCACCGCGGGTCTGCAGCAGGAGGCCAAGCTCGCCTCCGACCCCGACGCCACCTCGGCGGCGGCGTTCGAGCCCCGCGGCCGGGCTCTCCTGGTCGTCGACGACCACGGTGGCGCTTTCGCCTGGCCGACCTCGCTGACCGCGTGGCAGCAGGACGCCTGTGCGCTGGCCGGCCGGAACCTCACTCGGGCCGAGTGGACGCAGTTCGTGGCCGGACCGCGCTACAGCACGGTCTGCCCCTGAAGTCGTCCCACTCTCGCGCGCTACCGCGATAGCGTTACGCCCCGTACCGGGGGGTTTGATCAGCACTGGCCGCGAGCCGTGATCGATGCCGACACCCCTGCTGCGCTGGTCGGACGGGACCGGGAGCTCACCGTCCTGACCGAGACGCTGCGGCGGGTGCGGCGCGGCGGCCAGATCGTGGTGATCGAAGGGGAGGCCGGGATCGGCAAGTCGCGCCTGCTCGAGGCCGGGCTCGATCACGCCCGGGCGGCCGGCACCACGGTGCTGGTGGCGCGCGCGGACGAGCTCGAGCTGCTTCGCCCCCTCGCGCCCGTGCTCGACCTGCTGCGCGACGCCGCCGATCCGGACGCTCCCGAGCCGCTCGCCGGGGCGACCACCCCCAACCCGGAAGGGGCCGGCCTCGACGTCGA
>DATFDC010000238.1:0-2744 GCA_035252415.1 Solirubrobacteraceae bacterium | reverse complement strand
CGCTCGCCCAAGACCTCCTTGAGCTCCTTGCGGATGACCTTCCCCGCCCCGTGATGGGGGTACACGACGTTGTCGCCGATCTCGAACTCGATGTGCGCTACCTCCTCGACGAGCTCGAGGTCCTCCAGGTGCTCTTCCATTAGCTCTGTGATGGTGTCCTCCTCTTTCCGGAACGGGCGGGCCGGAGGCCCGAACGCCCATTTTCACTCCCAAAAGAACTACGTATCCCGGTGGCCTTCACGTTTGCAGGTACCGATCCACCAGGTTGATCTCCTGCTGGCGGCGAAGCCCCTCGCGGATGTCCTTCGCCCGGATCTCGCCGACTCCGTCGACGGTTTCCAGCTCGCCGTCGGTGGCGGCCAGCAGTTCCTCGAGTCCGCCGAACTCGCCCACGATCCGCTGCACCACCAGTTTGGGGAGCCTGGGAATCCGTCCCAGGATGCGGAAGCCTCGCGGCGAGGTCGGGTAGTCGAGGGTGTTCAGCTTGCGGTCATAACCGAGCAGCTCGGCCAGGCGCCCGAAGTCCAGGAGATCCTGGTTGGGCAGGCGCACGAGCTGGTCGAACGCGGCCGCGAACGTCTCGTCGGTGTCCTCCATCAAGTAGTCGTGGACGAGCGCGACCTTGTCGGCCGACACGCCCACCATCGTCTCGTCCAGCTGCATCTCGATCAGCCGGCCCTCGGTTCCCAGCTCGACGATGTAGCGCTCGATCTCCACCGCCATCCGGGTCACCAGCTCGGCCCGCTGGAGCACGGTTAGAACGTCGTGCAGGGTCGCCCCGCCCTCGAACTCGAGCGCGGTCAACCGGGTCGAGACCTGGTCGAGGCGGCTGCGGTACTTGTCGAGCGTGGCCAGCGCCTGATTGGCCTTGGCCAGCACCACGGGGATGTCCTCGAGGATGTACTTGACCCCGTCGACGTACAGCGAGACCACCTCGCGCCGCTCGGAGATCGCGACCACCAGCGCGTCGGTCTGCTTCGAGACGCGCTCCGCGGTGCGGTGCCGAGTACCCGTCTCATACGTGAGAATGGTCGGGTCCGGAGTCAACTGAACGTTGACCTGGGCGATCTTGGTGGCGTTCGAGCTCAGCACGATCGCGCCGTCCATCTTGGCCAGCTCGTAGAGCAGCGCAGGCGAGTAGTCCAGGTCGAGCTTGATCCCGCCCGAGAACAGGAAGGCCAGCTCATCGGCGTCGCCGATCACGATCAGACCGCCGGTATGGGCATGCAGGATGTTGTCGATCCCCTCACGGAGCGCGGTCCCGGGGGCGACCATCTCCAGCGCCCTTACTAGCCGCGAATCCTGTCGAGATTCGAGCTCTCCCTTGAGCTCTTCCCCGGAACGCGGCGGCATGAAGCTCGATTTTACCGCGATGGGGGGTCCGGACACACCCCGAACGCACCTGCGCTTCGCGCGAGTGCGTTCGGCGCGTGACGGGACCCCCCATCCCAGCTCGCTCGAAGCGGGGGAGCCGCCCCGTTCACGCGGCCAGAGTGGCTCGGTCGTTGGCCCCCAGGGCGGCCTTCAGCGCCGCGCGCAGCGTGCGGTGGGTGCCCGGCTCGATCACCGGCTCCAGGCCGAACTTGGCCGCCTCTGCCAGGCGACGGTCGGCGTGGGCGACCGAACGAAGCTCGCCGGTCAGCCCGAGCTCGCCGAAGCAGGCCAGCGGCTGACCGTCGGCGCCCCCCAGCGCCACACCGCGGACGGCGCCGGCCACGGCCAGGGCGACGGCCAGATCGGCTCCGGGCTCATCCACCCGGACGCCGCCGACCACGTTGACGAACACGTCGGAGGTACCGGCCCCGATGCCGGCGTGGCGCCCCAGCACGGCCAGCACGAGCGCCAGCCGGTTTCGGTCGATGCCCGAGGCCACGCGACGGGGCGGGACCAGCTCGGAGCTCGAGACCAGGGCCTGAACCTCGACGAGCAGGGGCCGTGAGCCCTCGATCGCGCACAGGACCACGCTGCCGGGTGCCCGCGTGGCCTCGCCGACGAATCGCGCCGAGGCGTCCAGGACCTCGACCAGACCGTCGTCGCGCATCTCGAACACGCCGGCTTCGTTGGTCGAGCCGAACCGGTTCTTGACCGCGCGCACCGTGCGATAGGTGCGCTCGCGCTCGCCCTCGAACTGGAGCACGCAGTCGACCAGGTGCTCGAGCACCCGGGGGCCGGCGAGCGCGCCGTCCTTGGTCACGTGCCCGACCAGCAGCACTGCGATGTCGAGCGCCTTGGCCACCCGCATCAGCGTCCCGGCCACCTCGCGGACCTGGGCAACCGATCCGGCCGCGCTCGAGAGCTCCATAGTGTGGAGGGTCTGCACCGAGTCGATCACGCACACCTCGGGCCGCTCCTGCTCGAGCGTGGCCAGCACCGTGTCGAGGTCGGTCTCGGCGATCACCGGGATGCCCAGCGCTCCGGCCCGCAGGCGCTCGGCCCGCAGGCGGATCTGAGCCGCTGACTCCTCGGCCGACACGTAGAGAGTGCGCCGGCCCGCCTCATGCAGGTTGGCCAGCACCATCGTGGTCAGCGTCGACTTGCCGATCCCGGGCGAGCCCCCGAGCAGCACCAGCGAGCCGGGGACGATCCCGCCGCCGAGCACGTTGTCGAGCTCGCCGATGCCGGTGCTCAGCCGCGCCCGCTCGACCGCCGCCACGTCGCGCAGCGCGACCGGCTTGACGCCCGGGCCACGCCCGTTCGAACGCGGGCCACCCGACCCGGTACCGCGCCCGGACCCCGACGGCCTG
>DATFDC010000237.1:0-5739 GCA_035252415.1 Solirubrobacteraceae bacterium | reverse complement strand
TGGCCAGCCAGCCAGGCACGGAGGAGATGCCGGCGCGCGCGGCTTCGCGGCGCTGGGCGATCGCGCCGTTGCACCTGACGAGCTCGCGGGCGCGCGCGAGCCCTTCGGTCGCGCCCAGCCGGCGCGCGACCGGCTCGAGCGTGTCGATCAGCTCGCTCAGGCGCTCCCGGGTCGGGCGCATCGCGCCGGTATCCAGATCAGCCAGATCACCATCCACACCGTCGCGGCAGGCCCACCAGCGGTTCTGCTCGATCTGCCAGGTGGGGGCCGGCGCCCCCAGATCCCGGCCGTCGTGTCGCTCGGCCAGCCAGGCCAGCAGCGTCTGCGCCACGGCGGCGATCGCGGCCGCGTCGGCGACCGTGGTCTGGCCGTCGGGTACACGTAGCTCGAGCGTCCCGAACCGGGGGTGGAGCCGCAGCTCGTACCACCAGCTGCTCGCGCCGGGAAACGCCCCGGTCTTCGCGCCCCAGGCCAGCGCGCCGGCGTACGCCTCCCAGCTCTCGAACGCCGGCGGGACGCCCTGGCGGGGCAGCAGCTCCCCGATCTTGGCCCTGACCGAGGCCAGGCCCGTGTCTCGCCCCTCGTAGAACGGGGCGTTGGCGGCCAGCGCGGCCAGCCACGGCAGGTACGAGCGAGCCGCGTTGTAGACGGCCAGCGCCCGGTCGGCGCCGGGAACCGAGACGTGCACCTGGAGCGCGCACACGAGCTGGCGAGCGGCCACCAGGCCGTACTCGCGGATCACATGCTCATAGCGCGGCAATTCGTTGAGCTCACCGGTGCCGGGGCTGGTGGGGTGAAAGCCCGCGGCCGCGAAGCGAACCGCTCCGCCGAGGCGTGCTGTGATGTCCCGCCGCGCCTCGAGCAGGGCCCGTGCGGCCTCGGGGACGGTGGCGGCGGGCTCGAGGACGATCTCGAGCTGCGCGGCGGGCAGCTCGAGCTTGAAGCGGGGATCCCCGTCGAGCCGGCTCAGCACCTCCCGGGCCCGGGGGGTCAGCTCGTGCGTGTCCGGATCAAGCACCATCAGCTCGTCCTCGATGCCGATCGTGTACGCCGGTGCCGCGTCGAAGTGCGCGCGCAGGTCGGCCGCGGTAGGAGGTGGGTTTGGCGTCTCGGTGCTCACGGTAATGGGGCGGCGCGATGCGCCTATTGCCCCTGCCCGGTGTCTTTCAACCGCCCAGCGACAGCTTCATGCTGGCGGATCAGCTGCGCCGGGAGCGCCTCGGACCCGGCGTGAGTGTGCTCGACCTGGGCACGGGGAGCGGTCATCTCGCGGTGGTCGCGGCGCTCGCGGGGGCGTCGGCGACCGCCGTCGACGTGTCGCGCCGGGCGCTCCTGTCGGTTCGTCTGAATGCCGTCCTGAACGGCGTGCACGTCACCGCGCTGCGAGGGGACCTGTTCGCCCCGGTGGCCGGCCGCCGGTTCGACGTGATCGTGTCCAATCCGCCGTACCTGCCCCATCCGGACGAGAACCTGCCCGAGCGCGGCCTGGCTCGCGCGATCGATGCCGGGCCGCAGGGGCGCGCCTTCCTCGACCGGATCTGCGCCGAGGTCGGCGAGCACCTCAACCCGGGCGGAATCCTGCTGCTCGTCCATTCCTCGGTGTGCGGGGAGCGCGAGACGCTCGACGCGCTGTCCGCGCGCGGGCTGGAGACCGAGGTGGTGTATCGCCACCGGGGACCGCTGGGGCCCATCCTCCAGGCCCGGGTCGATTGGCTGCGGGCGGAGGGGATGCTGTTGCCCGGCGATCAGGAGGATGTGCTGGTGTTCCGGGCGATTGGATCGCGGGAAGCTGGGTAGCGAATCTCTTATCCAGGTCAGGGCGAGCCGAAGGAGAGTGGAAGGGTGAAGAGGTCGCTGCCGAACCGCGCATTGCACGCGGTGTTCAGCCGGGTCAACCGCAAGCGTCCGTGGTACGAGCTGCCGACCACGTCGCTGAAGTCGCTCAACCTCCTGTCGCTCCGGCTGGACCTGCGCGACATGAACCTGTTCGACACGGGCACGCCGATCCGCACCCAGGGCCTGGAGGATCCCCCCAAGGAGGTCTTGACCGCCCGGCGTCCCGACGGCAAGTGGAACGACCTCGAGGACGCAGACATGGGGTCGACCGGCACCGCGTTCACGCGCAACATCAATCCCAAGCGCATCCGGCCCGAGCAGCCGCCGGGCCTGCACGACCCGAGCGCCCGGACCGTGTCGCTCGAGTTGATGACCCGCGACAGGTTCAAGCCGGCCGAGAACCTCAACGTGCTCGCGCAGGCGTGGATCCAGTTCGAGAACCACAACTGGTTCTTCCACGGCCGGGGAGACCCGGAGGACGTACTCGAGGTTCCGATCTCCGATTCCGACGACTGGCCCGAGCATCCCATGCGCGTCAGGCGCACGGTGGCCGTGCCCGCGCACCCGGCCTCGCGCTCGAACGGCAACGGGAACGGCCGGGAAATCGACTATGGGAACACCGAGACCCATTGGTGGGACGGGTCGCAGATCTACGGCTCGAGCCAGAAGCGCCAGGACGCCCTGCGCACGTTCACCGACGGCAAGCTCAAGATCGAGAGCAGCGGACGCCTGCCCGAGGACCCCGAGCAGCAAGGGATCGACCTGACCGGGTTCAACGAGAACTGGTGGTTCGGGCTGTCCTGCCTGCACACGCTGTTCACCAAGGAGCACAACGCGATCTGCGACGCGGTGAGGCGCGAGCACCGGGATTGGGATGACCAGCGGCTGTTCGACACAGCCTGGCTGATCAACTCGGCGCTGATGGCCAAGATCCACACGGTCGAGTGGACCCCGGGCATCGTCAACACGCCGGCGCTGTGGTTCGCGATGAACGTGAACTGGTCAGGCGTGTTCGGCCAGACGCTCAAGGACCGGTTCGGGCGCCTGGGTGAGTCGGAGATCTTCAGCGGGATCATGGGCTCGCCCCAGGAGCACCACGGGGCCCGCTTCCAGCTCACCGAGGAGTTCATCTCGGTCTACCGCATGCACCCGCTGCTGCGCGACGACTGGAACCTGTACGACGCCGAGAGCGGCGAGTTGCGCGCCCAGCACGAGTTCGTCGACCTCCAGGGCGCGGGCACGCGCGCGTTCATGGATGGGTTCGAGATGTCGGATTTGTTGTATTCGATGGGTGTCGAGCACCCGGGCCAGATCACGCTGCACAACTATCCGCGGGCGCTCCAGCGCTTCCGCCGGATCGACGGGGAGCTGATGGACCTGGCCACGCTGGACATCCTGCGCGACCGCGAGCGCGGCGTGCCTCGCTACAACGACTTCCGCGAGGAGCTGCGGATGCCGCGGATCCGCTCGTTCGAGGAGCTGACGCCGAACCGGCAGTGGGCCGAGGAGATCCGCCGCGTGTATGACAGCGACATCGACAAAGTGGACCTGCAGGTCGGCATGTACGCCGAGCCGCTGCCGCCCGGGTTCGGGTTCTCCGACACCGCGTTCCGGGTGTTCATCCTGATGGCGTCGCGCCGGCTGAAGTCAGACCGGTTCTTCACCACCGACTTCCGGCCCGAGGTGTACACCCAGACCGGAATCGACTGGGTGACCCACACCAAGATGAAGGACGTGCTGCTGCGCCACTATCCGGAGCTCGAGCCGGCGCTCGACGGGCTGCCCAACGCGTTCCTGCCCTGGAACCGAGTGTCGCCAGACGGCAGGCAGCCCAGTAAGTTGTCCAGCCGGGTCGAGGGCGTCAAGAAGGCCCTGGCCGCGATCAACGCCTGAATACGCGATGAGCGCCACAAAGCAGCAGTCATCCGTCCGTGACACGGTGGCCGCCGGGACCGGCGGTCTCGCCGACGCGTCGCTCAAGGAGGCGCTTGCGGTTCTGGGCACCGGCGTCGTGCCGGCGCTCGTGCGCGGCCTGTTCGCGCCCCGCCGTGGTGCGATGAAGCTGCTGACCCGGGTCGACGCCGACGGGCGGGCAATCTCCGTGCTGACCGGGGTGCGCCGGCGCCACGGCGGCGAGGGTGTCCGGCTGCTCGGTGGGCGGCTGATCGTGCTGTGGGGCGCCGACGCGATTCGCGAGGTGCTCGACCGCTCGGCCGAGCTGTATGCGTCCGATGCGGGCGCCAAGGCCAAGGGGATGTCCCATTTCCAGCCGGACGCGCTGACCCTGTCGCGTGGCCCCGACTGGCGCGACCGGCGGCCGTTCAACGAGGCGGTGCTGGGCAGCCGCGAGCGCGTTCACCCGGATGGGCGCCGCTTCGTGGAGGTCGTCGCCGACGAGGTCGACCGCATGCCGCTCGGCCAGATCCTCGAATGGCGCGACTGGGAGCGGCTGTTCGACCTGATCACGTTGCGGGTGATCTTCGGCGACCGCGCCCGCTGCGACCAGCGGTTGACCGGGTTGCTCGAGACGCTGATGCGCCAGGGCAATCGCCTGGTCGGCCTCCGGCCGAACGATGACTATTACGAGCTGTACGGAGCGCTCGAGCGCCACGTGCGCGATGCCCAGCCGGGCACCCTGCTGGCCCGGTTAGACGAGGAGCCGCACAGCGACCGTACGCGCGTGGTTCAGCAGATCCCCCACTGGATGTTCGCGATGCGCGACACGCTGGGCGCCAACGCCTACCGGGCGCTGGCCGCCGTGGTAGCGGATGGCGCGGTCGAGCGGCGCGTGCGCGAGGACATGATCGGGGCGGATCTCTGCGACCCGCGCGTCCTGGATGGCATGAGCTACCTGGGAGGCTGCCTGCACGAGGCGATGCGCCTGTGGCCGACGACTCCGCTGCTGGCCCGCGAGGTGGCGTACGACGTCACGCTCGCCGGTGAGCGTGTGCCCGCCGGCACCCAGATCCTCATCCTCAACGTGTTCAACCATCGCGACCCCGATCACGTGGACGACGCGGATCGGTTGGTCCCCGAGCGGTGGCGCGCTCCTGAGACTCCGGACTACCGGTTCAACCATCTGAGCAACGGGAGCCAGGACTGCCCGGGCGGGCCGCTGGTGCTGTTGCTCGGCAAGGCGGCGATCGCCCAGATGCTCGCGCGCTGGACGCTCCGCCTGAAGGAGCCCGCGCTTCCGGCCGGGGGACCCATGCCGGCCATGTTCGACTTCTACTCCGCGCGCTTCTCGGCGCGCCGGCGATGAGCGTCGCTGACCGGCCGCGAACCTCCGAGTCCGGGCGGTTCTCAGAACTGGCCGCGCGGGTGACGGTCGCTCCCGGGGCCGGGCGCGAGGATCTCGAGATCGAGAACCCGGCTGTTGGTCGGATGCTCGGTGTCGTTCCTCGGTGTACGGCGGAGGACGTCGAGCTCGCGGTGCGGCGGGCCCGGGAGGCCCAGGCGTCGTGGGCCGACACGGGGTTTGCCGAGCGCGAGGCGCTGCTCATGCGCCTGCACGACCTCGTGCTCGACCGCCAGGACGAGGTGCTCGACGTGATCCAGCTCGAGTCGGGCAAGGCCCGGCGGCACGCGTTCGAGGAGATCCTCGACGTGGCGCTGGTCTCGCGCTACTACGCCCGGTCGGCGGGCCGGCTGCTGCGGCCCCAGCGCCGCCGGGGGGCGCTTCCGTTCCTGACCGCCACATGGGAGCAGCATCACCCGGTGGGCGTGGTCGGGGTGATCTCGCCCTGGAACTACCCGCTGACGCTGTCGCTGAGTGATGCTGTGCCGGCGATCGCGGCGGGCAACGCGGTGGTGATGAAGGTCGATTCCAAGACGCCGTTCAGCGGACTGATCGGGCTCTCGCTTCTTTTGGAAGCGGGCCTGCCGCCGGACGTGCTTCAGGTC
>DATFDC010000236.1:0-4080 GCA_035252415.1 Solirubrobacteraceae bacterium | reverse complement strand
CTCCGGGAAGTTGTTGGTCGCGTGCAACTGGTCGATCGCCTCGCGCCACTTGCCGCGGTACACGAGGTCGTTCCAGTCCGGGATCAGGTTGCCGAGCGGGCAGCCCTCGTGGCAGAACGGGATGCCGCAGTCCATGCACCGCGCGCCCTGCCGGCGGAGCTCGTCCTCCGGCTGCAGGCCGAAGTACGGCTTGTAGTCGCGCACGCGCTTCTCCGGGTCGCGCTTGTCGAAGCCGACCCGGTGGATCTTGAGGAACGCGCCCAGCTCGCCCATGCCCGCGCCTTACGCCTCGACCGTGTCGCCTGCCGAGGCGGCCGCCGCGGCCTCGGCCAGCGCCCGCTTGTAGTCGCGCGGCATCACCTTGACGAACCGCTCGCGCGCAGCGCGCTCCCACGAGGCCAGCACGTTGCGGGCGACCAGCGAACCCGTGCGCGCGGCGTGCTCGGCGATCAGCTCGCGCACCTCGGTCTCGTCGTCGGGAGTGAGCTCCTCGAGCTCGACCAGCTCCAGGTTGCACCGGCCCTCGAACCGGCGGTCCACGTCGTACACGTAGGCGATCCCGCCGCTCATCCCGGCCGCGAAGTTCCGGCCCGTGCGGCCGAGCACGACGACCCGCCCGCCGGTCATGTACTCGCAGCCGTGGTCGCCCACGCCCTCGACCACCGCCGACGCGCCCGAGTTCCGGACCGCGAAGCGCTCGCCGGCCAGCCCCCGGAAGAAGGCCCGGCCCGCGGTGGCCCCGTAGAGCACGGTGTTACCCACGATCATGTTCTCCTCGGCCCGGAAGCGGTGCTTCTCGGGCGGGCGCACCGACACCACGCCGCCGGACAGGCCCTTGCCGGCGTAGTCGTTGGTCTCCCCGCGCAGCGAGAAGGTCACGCCGGGGGCCAGCCAGGCGGCGAAGCTCTGGCCGGCCGAGCCGGTGAACGAGATCTCGACCGTCCCCTCGGGCAGCCCGCCGGCGCCGTGGCGGCGGGCGATCTCGCCCGACAGGATGCCCCCCACGGTCCGGTTGACGTTGCGCACCGGGATCGGGCCGAGCTTCACGGTCTCTCGATGCTCGAGCGCCGGAGTGCAGCGGCGCAGGAGCTCCCAGTCGAGCGCGTCGTCGAGCACCGGCTGCTGCGCGCGCGTGCGCCGCCGCGGCGCGTCCGGCGGCAGGTCGGGCGAGGAGAGCACCATCGAGAGGTCGACCCGGCTGGCCTTCCAGTGGTCGATCGCCTCGTCCATGTCGAGCAGGTCGGTCCGCCCGATCATGTCCTGGACGCGCCGGACCCCGAGCGAGGCCATGATCGAGCGCACGTCCTCGGCGACCAGCATCAGGTAGTTGACCACTTGCTCGGGGGTGCCGCGGAAGCGCTTGCGCAGCTCGGGGTCCTGGGTGGCGATGCCGACCGGGCACGTGTTCAGGTGACAGACGCGCATCATGATGCAGCCCATCGCGATCAGCGGCGCGGTCGAGAACCCGAACTCGTCGGCGCCGAGGATCGCCGCCACGACCACGTCGCGCCCGGTCCGCATGCCCCCGTCGACCTCGACGACGATACGTGAGCGCAGATCGTTGAGCAGCAGCGTCTGCTGGGTCTCGGCCAGCCCGATCTCCCAGGGGACGCCCGCCCCCTGGATCGAGGACTGCGGCGAGGCGCCGGTGCCGCCGTCGTGGCCGGCGATCGTCACGTGGTCGGCGTTGGCCTTGGCAACTCCGGCCGCCACCGTGCCCACCCCAACCTCGGACACCAGCTTGACCGACACCGAGCTGGTCGGGTTCGCGCAGCGCAGGTCGTAGATCAGCTGCTTGAGATCCTCGATCGAGTAGATGTCGTGGTGGGGCGGCGGCGAGATCAGCCCCACGCCCGGGGTGGAGTTGCGCAGCCACGCGATGTAGTCGTCGACCTTGTGGCCGGGAAGCTGGCCGCCCTCGCCGGGCTTGGCTCCCTGGGCCATCTTGATCTGGAGCTGGTCGCAGTTGACCAGGTAGTGCACGTTGACGCCGAAGCGCCCCGACGCCACCTGCTTGATCGCCGAGCGCCGCAGGTCACCGCTCGGATCCGGTGTGTAGCGGCTCGGATCCTCCCCGCCTTCGCCGGTGTTCGAGCGGGCCCCCAGGCGGTTCATCGCAATGGCCAGCGTCTCGTGCGCCTCTCGGCCGAGCGCGCCCAGGCTCATCGCCCCGGAGGTGAAGCGCTTGACGATCTCGGTCGCCGGTTCCACCTCGTCGACCGGGATGGCCTCGCCGGCGGGCTTCAGCTTCATCAGGCCGCGGAGCAGGGCGTGGCGCACCGACTCCTCATTGGCCATGCGGGCGAACTCGTCGTAGGTCTCGCGCGGATCGCCGTTGCCGCCCTGCACGGCGTGCTGCATGGTGGCGATCGTGTCCGGATTCCACACGTGCCGCTCGCCGTGGCGGCGCCACTGGAGCACGCCGCCCACCGGCAGCACCTCGCGGTCGGTCCGCGGATAGGCCCGGAAGTGGCGCTCGAGCGCCTCCTGGGCCAGCTGCTCGATGCCCACGCCGCCGATCCTCGACGCCGTGCCGGTGAAGTGCTTGTCGATCAGCTCGCGCTCGAGACCGACCGCCTCGAAGATCTGCGCGCCGCCGTAGGACTGGATCGTCGAGATCCCCATCTTCGAGATCGTCTTGAGCAGGCCCTTGCCGATCGCCTTGACGATCCGCACCTCGGCCTCCTCGCGGGTCAGGTCCTCCGGGAGGAGGCTGCGGTCGGCGAGCTCATCGAGGGACTCGAACATCACGTACGGGTTGATCGCCGCCGCGCCGTACCCGATCAGCGTCGCCATGTCATGGATCGAGCGGGGCTCGCCCGACTCGATCACCAGACCGGTGCGCAGCCGGGTTCCCCGCCGCACCAGGTGGTGGTGGACGGCCGCCACGGCCAGCAGACTCGGCATCGCGACCCGCTCGGGCCCCAGGTTCCGGTCCGACAGAATCAGGATGTTCGCCCCGTTGTCGACGTAGCGGGCCGCCTCCTCGCACAGCGCCTCCAGGCGCGTCTCCATCCCGCCGTGTCCCTGCTCGATCGGCCACGTGATGTCGAGCGTGGCCGCGTCGAAGATCTCGTGCGAGACCTGGCGGAGCTTCTCGAGCTCGTGGTTGCGCAGGATCGGCGTGTCCATGACCAGCTGGTGGGCGTGCTCAGGTGATTCGCTCAGCAGATTGACTTCGGCGCCGACCCCCGCCTGAAGGCTCATCACGACCGATTCGCGGATCGGGTCGATCGGCGGGTTGGTCACCTGGGCGAACAGCTGCTTGAAGTAGGCGAACAGCGGCGGCTGGCGGTCGGACAGCACGGCCAGCGCGGCGTCGTTGCCCATGCTCGCGGTCGGCTCCTCGCCCTTGGTGGCCATCGGGGCGATGATCATCCGCAGGTCCTCCTGCGAGTAGCCGAAGGCCAGCTGCTTGGAGCGCAGCGGCTCGATCCGCGGCGTGCGCGGGTCGCGCTCGGGCAGGTCGTCGATGTGGACGACCGAGCGCTCGTACCACTCGCCGTAGGGCTGCTTGCGGGCCACCCGGCGCTTGACGTCCTCGTCCTCGACGATCTTGCCCTCCTCGAGGTCGACCAGGAACACCTTGCCCGGCGCCAGCCGGCCCTTGCGCTGGACGTGCTCGGGGGCGACGGTCATGACCCCGGTCTCCGAGGCCAGGACCACGTAGCCCTCGGTGTCCTGGATCCAGCGGCCGGGGCGCAGGCCGTTTCGGTCGAGCACCGCTCCGGCCACCCGTCCGTCGGTGAACACCACCGCGGCCGGGCCGTCCCACGGCTCCATCAGGCACGAGTGGAAGTCATAGAAGCCCTTGACGTCGGGGTCGAGGTCCCTTCGCGTCCGGTACGCCTCGGGCACCATCATCATCACCGCGTGCTCGATGCTCCGGCCGCTGAGCACGAGCAACTCGAGCACGTTGTCGAAGATCGCCGAGTCCGAGCCGCCCTCGCGGACCACCGGGATCACCTTCTCGAGGTCCTCGCCGAACAGCTCCGAGGCCAGCTGGGACTCGCGCGCGCGCATCCAGTTGACGTTGCCGCGCAGCGTGTTGACCTCGCCGTTGTGGGCGATCATCCGGTA
>DATFDC010000235.1:0-2433 GCA_035252415.1 Solirubrobacteraceae bacterium | reverse complement strand
ACCTTGAAGCTGAAGGAGGCCATCGCCTGCTGGGACTGGCGGAGCAGCCGGTTCCCAGCGCGCAAGAGCACGCGCGCGCTCCTGCGGCGCCCACCGTGCGGCGAACCCTTGGCGCTTCGGCTCAGCGCCGCTGCGAACTTGCCTTGCGCGCTCGCCGCGAGCGAGACGGCGCGTTGCAGCAGCGGCATGAACAGCCGCACGTCGGAAGGGGTGCTCGAGGCGAGACGCGCGGTCTGCGCCTCGAGGGCGCGCAAGCGATGTTCCGCTTGGCGCGCACGGCGGGCCAGCTGGAGGGCGGCACGGCCGTGCGCAAGCCCACGGGAGTGGCCCGCGTCGAGTTCGAGCGTGTCCTTGTAGCGGACGACTAGCGGGATCGCCTGCAGCGACCAGCGGTGAAACGCTAGCTGCGCTTGCGTCTGCCGCCCGTTGGCGCTGTTGCGGCCGCCCGGCGCAGACTCACGAACAGCGGCCGCACCGAGGAGCAGCGCAGCCACGGCAGCCATCATCCCGTAGGCGAGCCAGCCGCTCTGGCGGATACCAAGACGCGCGCACAGCACATGCAAAGCCAGCAGGAGCAGCAGCGAGACGAGCGCGCCGGCCACGAGCGCCAATGCGAGCCGTAGCGCCTGGTGGTAGCCGTGCGGGCTGAGGGCAGTCGCGAAGGCAATCGCTCCGACCGCGGCGAACAGGATCAACGCGGATGCCTTGACGGGATCGAACGCCGGCCACTTCGAGCGCTTGCTCCATCGCGCTGTCCCGTGCAGGGCTAGATGCTTCCCAGCCCGATGGCTTCGAAGAGGCGGTTGAAGGCGATGTTCAGCCACCAGAAGCGGTCGAAGAAGAACAGCAACCCGATCCCGACCAGGGTCGTGCCGCTCGCCGCCTGAATCACCGAGTAGTGGTTGCGCAGCCAGCGAAAAGCGGCCATGGAGCGGGCGAAGGCGACACCGGCGAGCAGGAAAGGCACGGCCAAGCCTGCCGAGTAGGCGGCCAGAAGGAGCGCCCCCTGGCCGACCGTGCTGGTGTTGCCCGCGAGGACGAGGATCGAAGCGAGCACCGGCCCGATGCAGGGCGCGGCACAGACGCCGAAAGCGCCGCCCAGAACGACGCTCGAGCGCGTCCCACGCGCACGCCCGATCAGTCCCGGCAGCAGCAGCCGCTCGGGGAGCGGCAGCAGCCCGGCGAAGCTGAGTCCGAGCACGATCATGACCAACCCCGCCAGCTCGAGCAGCAGCCGCTGGTCAAGCCCGAGCGCGCCGCCGATCGTTCCGGCGGCAGCGCCGAGCGCCACGAAGACGGCGGCGAAGCCGGCGATGAACGGCAGGCTCGAGACGACGACCCTTCGGGCGACGCCCCGTTCGCCGAGCCGGCTCGCCTCCACCGCCGAGACCGCGGACAGATACCCGGGCACCAGCGGCAATACGCACGGAGCGAGGAAGGAGACGAGCCCGGCGAGAAAGGCGATCGGGACGCGACCGATCAATTCGACACCCGCTCAGCGGCGAGCGTTCGCACATCGGCGGCGAACAGGTTGGGCAAGAACGGAACCGCGTAGCCGGCGCGCTCGTAGCCGTGCCGGTCGATCAGGTAGAGCGCACTGCTGTGGCCGATGTCGCGGCCAGCCTGCACATGGATCCGGTAGGCGCGCCAGACCGGCTTGAGCTGACGACGGCTACCGACCAGCCAGCGCAAGCGGGCGCCAGTGAGGCCGGCGCGTACGATGAAGTGGCGAATCGCCGTCGGCGTGTCCCCGCCCGGGTCGACGCTGACGACGAGAAGCAGCGCCCGTGTCGAGCGGCCGAGTCGGCGCTCCACAGCGGCCAGTAGGCGACCCTCGATCGGACAGACCTGACGGCAGCGCGAGTACATGAAGGTGAGCATGACCACCCGCCCGCGCTCACTACTGAGCGAGACCCTCGCGCCTCGCTGGTCGCGGAGCGTGAACGACGGCGCCCGCCGCTTGCCTGGGGGCCAGACGACATCGCCGTGCAAGACCGGTTGGCGGGACGAAGCGGCCAAGGCAGTGGCGCCCACCCCCGCGACGGAAGCGATCCCCAGCAACGCCACAAGCGCTGCGCACCCGAGATAACCGCGCGGCAGCACGGTGGGGCGGTGTAGGAGCGGTACACGCATCCGGACGGATTGTTCCACGACCGGCCTGTAGTTGCCCCGGCGGCGAAAGCATCAACAGAATGGGCCGAGAGCGGATACACGCCGGCTTGTGTGTCCACCGGAAGGCGGGCTATCCTCCCGTCTTCTACTGGCCCGTAGTTGAACCGGCAGGGAATGGATGGTGCCGGGCGAAGGGACGTTGCTGATGGCTCTCCGCTTTGTCCGTCCTGTGTTGATCCTCGCGCTCGTGCTCGCGGCGGCTGGGCCGGCGGCGGCCGATCTCGGCGCTCGCAAGCACGCGGTCGACGGCCAGATCGCGAG
>DATFDC010000234.1:0-7927 GCA_035252415.1 Solirubrobacteraceae bacterium | reverse complement strand
GGCCTTCCGCCGCGCTCTCACCGCCGGGCGCTCCCGGCTGGCCCCCGATCCTCACGTATGCGATCTGGAGCTGCGACACCGCGTCGCGGATCGCCCCGATCTGGTCGGGCGCCGCCTGCTCGAGCACCGGCAGCATGGCCCGCACCGTCTCGATGGCGAGGCGAACCTGGGCCGGGTCGCGCTCTTCCTCGGTGCCGGGGACCAGGCCGGTCCGCCGCATGCCCAGGTTGACCAGCGCCGCGACGTTGTCGAGCAGAACATGCTCGACGCGAAGCCGCTTGAGCTCCGCCTCGTAGGCCGCGCGGAGTTCCTCCTCCGAGGGCTGTCCAGGTCCACCGCTGCTCATCGAGTCACCTCGGCTGCACTCGCCACATAAGTGTCGCGTGTCTCGGCCACGACCACAGCGTAGGCCTCGGGCAGGCTGAGGCCGGTGTCGGTCATCCGCCGCTGGCGCTGCGCGCCATTCAAAGACGGCAGCGCGACATCGATGCCCAGCTCGCTCCGGACCGGCGAGGACCACGCCAGCAGCCGGTCGAGCGCCTCAGCCGCCGGGTACCCCTCACCGCGATCCAAATCCAACAGCTCGCCGTCCAACCCAAACCGGATCGCCCGCCAGAAGTTCTCCTCGATCAGCCGGCGCGGCAGATCGGTGAACGGCACGCCCTCGTCGACATCGCGCGCGGCCTGCGCGACGCAGGCCACGATCAGCCCGGACAGGGCCTCAGACTCGGCGGCGGTCATCTGGGCGTCGCAGATCCTCACCTCGACCGTCCCGAACGCGAAATGGGGACGAACCGACCACCACACCTGGGTGTACTCCACGATCGACCCCGTCCGGACCAGGAAGTCGATATACGAGGCAAACGCCTCCCAGCTGCCGAACGCATCCGGGACCCCGCAGCGCGGGAAGCTCTTGGTGAAGATCTGCGAGCGGGCGCTGTGGAGCCCGGAGTCTCGGCCGTCCAAAAACGGCGAGTTGGCCGAGATGGCCAGCAGAAGGGGCAGGACCGGACGCAGGCGGTCGCACACGAGGACCGCCCGGTCGGCCCCTCGCATCCCCACGTGCACGTGCAACGAGAACGTGTTGTTGCGCCAGGCGACATATTTGAGCCCGTCCTCGACGCGGTGGTAGTGCTCGGTGTCGATGATCTTCTGGTCGCGGTAGTCCGACCACGGATGCGTGCCCGTGGACCCGAGGGCCACGCCCTGCGAAGCGGCCAGCGCGAACAACCGTCGCCGTCGCTCACGCTGCGCCGCGAATGCGGCTCCGAGATCGACGCCCCGCCCCGAGCGGATCTCGATCTCCGAGGAGATCAGCTCCCCGGCGATCGACTCGGCGAGCACGGGATCGGCCTGACCCGCGTCCCGCAGCTCCTCGAACCGCGGAGCCAACTCGAGCGAGCCCGAGTCGAGTACTGCGAACTCCTCCTCGAGGCCGACAGTGAAGTCGGTCGACTCCTCGAAGGCGGCGTAAGCCGATTCCAGGTCGAGACTGCTGCTCACTCGGAAACCAAGATCAGGCGACGATCAGGTCAGGTAGAAGTAGAGCGCGTAGAGAAGGTCGACGGCCGGGCTCGAGGTGTGGACAGTGACCTCCGGCGGCACCTGAAGCAGGGCATCGGAGTAGTTGAAGATGATCTTCACGCCGGCGTCGACGAGCTCCTCGGCCAGGCGCTGGGCGGCGGCGTTCGGGACGGCGAGCACGGCCACGACGATGTCCTCCTCGTCGATCACCTCGCGCAGATCGGAGTTGTGGCGCACCGAAAGCGGACCGATCCGCTCCCCCACCTTCCCCTGGTCGACGTCGAACACGGCCACGACGCGGAAGCCGTGGTCGGCGAAGATGTCCGAGGTGGCGATCGCGGTGCCGAGGTGACCCGCGCCGAACAGCGCGATGTTGTGCTGACCCGAGGTGTGGAGGATCTTGCGGATCTGGTTGACCAGCGACTCCACGTTGTAGCCGACGCCGCGCTTGCCGAACTTGCCGAACCCGGAAAGGTCGCGGCGGATCTGCGTGGAGTTCACGTGGGTGTAGTCGGCCAGCTCCTGCGAGGAGATCGTCTCCTTGCCCATCTTCCGGGCCTGGATCAGGACCTGGAGGTAGCGCGACAGGCGCGCCGCGACGCCGAGCGCGAGCTTCTCGCCCGGCTTCTCGACCCCGGGCGGGACCCCGTCGCCCTCGCTCCCGACCGTGTAGCTCATGCCGTGTGCACCATATCGATCCGGCGCTCGAGCTCGGACTCGTCGACGAACAGCTCGAACGCCTCGACTCCGTCGATCGTAACCACCGGGATCCGCTCGAGATATGCCCGGAGCAGCGCCTCGTCGTCCTCGATGTTGCGCTCCACAAGGTCGAATACCCGCCGGCGCCGCACCCGTGAGAGCACCTCACGCGCGTCATCGCACAGGCAGCAACCCTCCCGGCCGAACAGGACCACGGTCGTCATCGTGCGACCAGTATCCGCTCGCCGGTCGCGTACACATCGAGACCGAGGTAGTCGGGATAGGGCATCGCGGGGACGAATCGCGCAGCGCTGGCGATCATCGCGGCGTTGTCAGTGCACAGCTCACGCGCGGGCACGTGCAGCTCGACCCCGAGCGCCGCCATGCGCGCGCGGACCGCGCCGTTGGCGGCGACTCCCCCGCCGATCGACAGCCGCTCGAGCCCGGTCGAGACCAGCGCCCGCTCCACGCGGATGGCCAGCGACTCGACGATCGCCCGCTGGTAGGACGCGGCCAGATCGGCCCGCCGCTCCGAAGCCTCCGCCGAGCCCAGATCGCGCACCCGGTACAGCAGCGACGTCTTCAGCCCCGCGAACGAGAAATCCAACCCGGCCAGCCGACGCGCCGTAGGAAAGTCGAACGCATCCGGATCCCCGTCGGCCGCCAGTCGCTCCAGAGCAGGACCCCCCGGGTAGCCCAGCCCGAGCAGCCGCGCGCCCTTGTCGAACGCCTCGCCGGCCGCGTCGTCCAGCGTCTGCCCGAGCACCTCGTAGTCCGGCCCGGGATCCACCACCCGCGCGAGCAGCGTGTGACCCCCGCTGGCGACCAGGCTGAGAAACGGCGGCTCGAACGGCTCCGGGCCGAGGAATGCCGCGGCCACGTGTCCGTGCAGGTGGTCGACCCCGGCCAACGGCAGTTCGTGCACGGCCGCCAGCCCCTTGGCCGTCGCGGCACCCACCAGCAGGGCTGCCACCAACCCCGGACCAACCGTCACCGCAACCAGATCCACGGACGCCAGCGATACACCGGCACGAGCCAGCGCATCGTCGACCACGTCCCCGATCAGCTCGAGGTGATGACGCGAGGCGATCTCGGGCACGACCCCGCCAAAGCGATCGTGCACCCCCTGCGAGGAGATCACGTTGGAGCGGATCTCGCCGGCTGAAGTGACGACGGCCGCGCAGGTGTCGTCACAGCTCGTCTCCAGCGCGAGGATCACCCCGAGGCGCTCGGGGTCGAAGCCGTGTCGGCGGTGCGCCACATGATCAGGGCGTCCTCGCCGGTGTCCTGGTAGTAGCGGCGCCGCGTGCCGGCCGAGCGGAAGCCGAACCGCTCATACAGGGCGATCGCCGAGGTATTGGACGGCCGCACCTCGAGCGTGTACGAGGCGTCCTGACCGGCGCGCGAGATCATCTCCTCGAGCAGGGCGGTGGCGATCCCGCGGCGCCGCGCCGGCGGATCGACCGCGATGTTCATCAGGTGCCAGACATCCGCATAGCGCGAGCAGATCAGGTAGCCGACGATCCGGCGGTCCTCGATCGCGGCCAGGCACACCCCGGACGGCTTGGACAGCTCGAGCACGAACATGGCCAGCGACCAGGGCGTCGGGAACGCGCGGCGCTCGATCGAGATGACCTGCGGGAGGTCGGAGTAGCCGAGGGAGCGGATCGGGATGGGCGGCGTGCTCATGGCGTGCGTTGGGCGGCGATCTCGGCGTCAGGAGCACGGATGTAGTCCGGCCGGACGTCGTCGGGGACGCCCCCTTCCAGACGGTCAGCGAGCCGACAGTGGTTCATGGCCGTGACCTTGTGGAGCGGGGAGTCGTCCTCTGGAATGAAGGATCCCGAACGCTCGAGAACTTCTCTGAATGCTATCGCCCCGTCTCCGACGGCCAGCGTGGCCGGGCCGAGCGGGGTGACCAGGTCGGCGAGCGCCTCGGGCGCGAGCGCGCGCGGGGGCAGCAGGGCGCTGCCGAACTCCTCGGTCTCGTCCATCCGCCACACGGCCGCGAACACCTCCCCCCGGCGAGCGTCGAGCACCGCGAGCACCGAGTCCAACCCGGCCGGCACGGTGTCGGGATGCGGGCGAGCGAGCGCCAGAGACTGGAGGGTCGAGACGCCGACCAGGGGGATCTCGCGGCCCCGAGCCAGCGCCCGTGCGGTGGCGATCCCGATGCGAAGCCCGGTGAACGTCCCGGGGCCGACCCCGACGGCGATCCGGTCCACCCCATCCCATCCGATCCCGGCGCGCTCCATCACCCGCGCCACCAACGGCAGCAGCCGCGTGGCATGGCCGGGGCGCTCCCCGGGCAGCGGATCGTGGCGCGCGGTGACCACAACGCCCTCTATGCCGGACAGCGCGACCGCGGTGGCCGGGGTAGCGGTGTCGAAGGCGAGGATCGTCACGGTCCCTCGATCACGCTCTTGGGGCTGCGCTTCGCGCAGCGTCCGTGGGACCGGGCACCTCATCCGGACCCGAACCGGGCACCCACGGCGCCTCGATCGTCACCGTCCGCTCGTCACCCCCGGCGTGCTCGATCAGCACCCGCGCGGCCACGTGCGCGAGCCCGGCGATCCGCGCCACCGCGCCACCGGGCCACTCGACGAACGCGACCCGGTCCGGACCGAGGTAGTCGGCCAGCAGGTCGGGGTCCTCCTCGTCGAGGTCGGCCACGCGATACAGGTCCAGATGGGCAACCGGCACCCGGCCCGCGTAGCGCTGGCCGATCGTGAACGTCGGGCTCGTGACCAGCCCCTCGACCCCGAGCGCCCGGCAGGCGCCTCGCACGAAGGTCGTCTTGCCCGCCCCGAGCTCACCCTCGACCAGGACCACATCGCCGGCCTCGAGGCTCGAGGCCAGCTCGGCAGCGAGGGCCTCGGTCTCGGCGGAAGTGCTCGTCTGGTGGCGCCGCGACATGGGAAAAGTCCAATGTAGTGCAGGCCGTTCGGCGCCAACGCTCCGCGCGGTTCGGTACCGTCACGGCGAGGATGGGACGACGCTACGAGGCCCAGTTCAGCCGGCTAAGCGGTTCTGATACCGCCAAGGCCGCGGGTCTGGCCGGCGCGATGGTGATCAACAACGTCATCGCGCTGGGTTCGACGGTCGTCTTTTCGCGTGAGCTCGACGACTACGGCTCGCTCGCCGCCCTGGTCAGCTACTTCCTGATCCTCGCTGTGGTGGGCTACGCGATGCAGCTGGCCACGGCCCGCGAGGCCGTTCTTGGCCACCTCGGCGTTGGTGCCGGCTTGGCCGCGACCATCCGCAACTGGACGCGCTGGCTGCTGGTTTTCACCGCGGTCATGACCGTGGCCTCGGTGCTCCTGCGCCACCCCATTGCCAGCGCCGTCGGGGTCAAGCAGGATTGGGCGGCCGCACTGGGGATCCCTGCCGGGTGCCTCTACGTGCTGCTGTGCATGCTGCGCGGCTTCCTCCAGGGGCTAGGCGACTACAAGGCGGTCGGCATCAGCCTGGTCGGCGAGCAGGCCACGCGCCTGGCGATCGGCGGGATCCTGGCCGGCGTGGGCCTGGGGGTCACCGGCGCGTACATCGGCACCCCCCTGTCCTTCGTGGCCATGATGTTCTACTGCGCGGTCCCGCTGCGCCGCCGGCTCGGCGTGGCCGAGCCGGGCCGCCGCCCGGTCCTCCCGCTGTGGACCCACGTCCGCAACGCCTGGACCGCGATCGCCGCGCTGGGCGTGATCGCGGTGCTCCAGAACATCGACATCATCGCCGCCAAGCACCAGTTCTCGACCGACCTGGCCAGCTCCTACAGCGCCACCGCGGTGGCGGCGAAGGTCCTGATCTGGGTGGCGATGGGAGCCGGCTTCTACCTCGTGCCCGAGGTCTCGCGCCGGCACGCGGAAGGCGAGGACACGCGCCCGGTCCTGGGCAAGTCCCTGGCCATCGTCGGCGTGGCGGCGATTCCCTGCCTGCTGATCTTCGCCGTGGCCTCCCGCCTGCTCATCAAGCTGGCGTTCGGCTCCGACCGCCTGCTGGCCATCGACGCGCTGTTCATCCTCGGGGTCGCCTTCACAGTGCTCGCGGGGACGTATCTGGCCGTCCAGTACATGCTCGCGCTCAAGCGCAGCTGGTTCCTGCTCCCGCTCGGCGCGGTGGCCGTCGCCGAGCCGATACTCCTGCTCAACGCCTCGCATGAGCCCAAACCGTTCGCGCTGGTCGTGCTCGCGATTCAGTTCGCCGCGGCGCTCGTCGCCTTTGGATTGGCCCTACGCCCGGCGAAGCGCGCCGAAGAGGGACGGAAGCCGAAGGAGGAGGTCCCTGAGCCGGAGCTCGTGGGGGCGTCGGGGGTCTCTTAGATGGCGGTCACCAAGATCATCGAGCTGGTCGGCAGCTCCACCACCAGCTCCGACGACGCGGTCAGGGCCGCGCTGGCCGAGGCGCAGGCCTCGCTGCGCAACATAAAGGCGGTCGACGTGGTCTCGATCGGGCTGCGAGGCGAGAACCTCGACGAGTGGCGGGCCCTGGTCCGCATCTCGTTCCTGATCGAGCGCGTCAGCGAGTAGCTCAGAAGAGTCCGAGCTGGGCGGCCGGCTCGAACTCGGCTTCGCGGTCTGCGCCGTCGAGCTCAGGCTCGGGCCCGGCTTCGTCGTCGAGCTCCGGAATCGGCTCGTCGAACGTGTGCGGCTGCTCGGGCGGGCCGAGCGCGAGCAGCTCGGGGATCCGATGGAAGTCGGCCCGCAGCGCCTCGAGCATCGACGGCGTGTACAGCGCCGCGGCCGGGTGATATAGCGGGTACAGGCGCACGGCGCGGGGGCCGATGATGCGCTCCTCCTCGCGTCCGTGCAGGCGCGAGATCCCGGTCGTGTCGGCCCGCAGCAGCTTGGTCGAGAAGTTGCCCAGCGTGCAGATCACAGTCGGCTGGATCAGGTCGAGTTGCCGGTGCAGGTAGTCCTGGCACGCCTCGATCTCGTTGGGATGCGGGTCCCGATTCTGCGGCGGCCTGCATTTCAGGACATTGCAGATCCACACGTCCTTGCGGTCGAGATCGATCTCGGCCAGCAGCTTGTCGAGCAGCTTCCCGGCCTGCCCGACGAACGGAAGACCCATCCGGTCCTCGTTGGCCCCCGGCGCCTCGCCGACGAACATCAGCTCTGCGTCGGCGTTGCCGGCGCCGAACACGACCGTGGTGCGCGTCTGGTGCAGCGGGCAGCGCGTGCATCCCCGCGCCTCCTCGTAGACGGCCTTCAACAGCTCGCGACGCTCCGCGGCGGTCCTCACTGCCGGCAAGAGTAGCCCCGGGCACGGACGGGGATGGCCCGGCACCACGGTATTTGCGGGGTCGATTGGGTAGGAAGAAAGCGCGCATGTGATCGATCGCACGCGTAACCGCCGCCCGACCGTGGGTATCCTCTTATCCGAGGCCGTCACGCGGACCGCGCGGGTGGACCTCGACGCCACTGCACTTCATTACACGCCGACCGGTATCTCGATGCGGGAACTGGAACGGGACTCCACCTCATACACCCCTTCAAGTAGGCGGCTGGCCATCGTCGGCCGTGGCCGCATGGGCCACGCGTTGGCCGATGCGCTGCGCGCCGCGGGTTACGAGGTGAACGGACCGCTCGGCCGGGGCGCCGACGGGGCCGGGGCCGACGCCGTATTGCTGTGCGTGCCCGACGGGGCGATCGCCGGCGCCGCGGCGCAAATCGCCCCCGGCCGGTTGGTCGGCCACTGCTCGGGCGCG
>DATFDC010000233.1:0-6935 GCA_035252415.1 Solirubrobacteraceae bacterium | reverse complement strand
CAGCGTGAAACGATTCCGCGGAATCGACAACCATCGGGTTGCGCGAGTTTGAACACCGGGTCAGGATTTTGCCAAGTTCGGGACATGTCCGGGGGCACTCGCCGGGGGGTTGACGAGGATCCGCCGGTCGGCGTCCAGCGCAGGGCCACCAGCGTGCTGGGACCCGGTAGGGCTTGACGAGAAGGCCCGGGTCAAGAGAGCGGTGGGGACCGCGCGAGCCGTGCCCGGGAGAAGATGGGGTCTGCCCCCCATTCGCTTCGGTGGTCGCGCCTGGAACGCTTCCTCGCGTCAGCTAGCAGGCCGGTGTCCGGGGACTCGGGATACGCCAGGTGACTGTCACGCGTAGCGCCGAACGCTCGTGCGCTCAACAGAAAGGGACCAAATGAGCACCACGCTGGACAACCATCGTCTCGATCAGCTCGGGAGCCACGTCACCGGCTCGGTGCTCGCGCCCGATCATGAGGGCTATGACGCGGCACGCGCAGTGCACAACGGTCTCGTCGACCGCAAGCCGGCGCTGATCGTCCGCGCGCGGAGCGCCCAGGACGTCGTCGCAGCGCTCGCGTTTGCCCGCAGCAGCGGGTTTGAGGTGTCTGTCAGGGGCGGCGGACATAACGTCGCCGGTCGCGCCGTGACCGACGGCGGCGTGATGATCGACCTCGCCGAGATGAAGGGCATCACGGTCGATCCCGAGCGGGCCATCGCGAGCGCCCAGGGCGGCGTGACCTGGAATGAGCTCAACGAGGCCGCCGGCGGCCACGGGCTCGCGGTCACCGGAGGCGCCATCTCCACGACCGGGATCGCGGGTTTGACCCTCGGAGGAGGCCTGGGCTGGCTGATGGGCAAGTACGGGCTCGCGTGCGACAACCTGTTGGCCGTCGAGCTGGTCACGGCTGACGGCGACGTAATCCAGGTCGATGCCGAGTCACACCCGGACCTGTTGTGGGCGCTGCGTGGCGGCGGCGGCAACTTCGGCGTGGCCACCTCGTTCACCTACCGTCTGCACCCGTTGAGTACAGTCACCGGCGGCCTGATCGCGCACCCGGTCGATGCCGCCCCGGATCTGCTGCGCTTCTACCGCGACGTGGCGGCCGATGCATCCGACGACCTGACCGCTTTCGCCGCGCTGGTTCATGCGCCGGACGGCTCGGGTCTCAAGCTCGCGGCTCTCATCGTCTGTCACGCCGGTCAACCGGACACCGCCGCGCGGGAGCTCGCGCCGTTGCTGTCGTTTGGATCGCCGCTGATGACGGAGGTGGGGCCCATGCCCTACCCGCAGATGAACACACTGCTCGACGCCGGCTATCCCAAGGGCTGCTTCAACTACTGGCTGTCGAGCTTCACCCGAGGGCTGCCGGACGCACTCATCGACGCCGCCGTCGACCGGTTTACCAGCGTTCCGTCGACCATGACCGCCATGCTGTTCGAACACTTCCACGGCGCAGTCACCCGTATCGCCCCCACCGACACCGCCGTCCCGCACCGCGAGCCCGGCTGGAACCTCGTGATCCCGTCGGTCTGGACAGATCGGGCCGCCACGGAGGCCAACATCCGCTGGACACGCGAGACGCACGCCGCGCTGGCGCCAAACCTCGCCGCGCGTCGCTGGCTCAACTACCTCGGCGACGACCAAGCCGACGACGCCGTTCGAGCCGCGTACGGCCCGAACTACGACCGTCTACGAGAGATGAAGCGCCGCTATGACCCCGACAACGTCTTTCACCTCAACCACAACATCGCACCCTAGGGCCATCACAATGCCGACGGCAGGATTCGACCTGCGACCTCGGGATTAAAAGGTGCGTATATGCAGGGCAATTGTCGTACGTACAGGTAATTGACAGCAATTAGCGCAGGTTATCGCGGGTCAGAATCGCCGAGTTCGGGACATATCTCGGGACACGAGCGCGGAGGACGGGACTGGGTGAGACTCCGGATCGGCAAAGAGACTCGAGCACCGGTCCGGTTCTCGCTGGCCGCCGAGCCGGCACACCTAGTCAGCCGCACCCGTGGCTCGCCCGCCAGGCGATGCGACTGTCCGTCCTGCTGACCGCGCGCAGCAGGGAGTCGGCGCCGCGGCCTAGATGCTCGTGACAACGGCAAGAGCTGGTGTCGGACGACGGCGGTTCGCCGCCGGATTACGCCTTGCGCGCTCACGATCATGTCGGTGAGCGAGAGCAGAACTACCGGGCCTCGGTTCCCAGCGAAGACGAAGCAGCACGCTGCGCCGCGTCTCGGGCCCCAAGTTGGTGTCCGCCCGCGAAACCGGTGGATTGACGCTCATGCAGCATTTCGTCTTCGCCGTGACCGGCTCTGATGATGAATCAGGGCGGGGACCTAGCCATCTCCGCGACGAGCGGCCGCGTGACGCGAGGTCCGCTGGCGATGACTCGAGCGCCGCGCCAGGCGGTGCAGGAGGACACCGTGCCTGCACCGATACGTCGACAGGCGCCACGCGGTCGAGGCCGAAGCGAGGAAGGCCGAGGCGGCGTCCCGGCCCGGATCGGTGATCCATACCTCGCCGTCGGCAGCAACGACGCGATCGAGCAGCGCGGATAGCGCGTGCGCGCTTCGCTCGACGTAGAGGATGTCTGATCCGAGCACCAGGTCCCACGGGCCGTGTACCTCGAGCGCGTGCGGGCGCTGCCATTCACATGGGACCTTCTCGACTGCGACGCGGTTCTCGTCGGCGTTGAGCGCGGTGAGCGCGAGCGCGAGCGGTGAGCGGTCGTTGACCGTCACGCGGCCTCCGGAGCGCGCGGCGGCTATAGCAACGAGCCCCAATCCGCAGCCGAGTTCGAGCACCCGGACGCCGTGCAACGGACATCGGGCGAGGAGCCCGGCGAGTACCAGGCCGCTGGTCCAAGTCTGGGCCCAGAGCGGCCCAGCAGCACCGCGCTCGGCGTACGGATCCTGCACTTCGGCCGGATGTGCAGGGCGCCAGATGCGGAGCCGGCGGCCTGCGAGCATCACTTCCTCCAGGCTCAGATCGAACGGCGGCAGCGTGTCACCGGCCTCTCAGGACGTCGCATCTTGAGAGTCGCTACCCGTCACCGCGCATGCTACGCGGATGCGCACCTCCTGCTGTGACCGCTTTGACGGCAGGACCAAGTGCCCGCCCGGAGCTTGAGACCCCCACTTTGATCGACACTGCCGGGTTAACGCAAATAGGAGTCGCCGGCGAGGCTCTTGCCCGGGCCGCGAAGCTTTCTGCTTCCGGACAAAGGCGACCACGGGGCCACCGTCCGCACCCAAGAACACTAATGCAGGTGCCGGCCCAGTCATCATCGGCGACGTGCTTCTCGCCAATCTCGAGACGCGCGATTCGGTGCATTCAGTTAAGCGGGTAGCGTGTCCGTGCCGTATTGAGCGCGATCGCCGACAGCGGGCCTCTACGCGTCCGAGGTCTGCGGCGTGGCCGAGAGGCGTGTCTACATCCGCCTCCATCGTTGGCCCCAACCGGCCGAATTGTCTATGCGATCCCCGCGGCCCCGCCACTTGGGTCGGCTTAGCCGTTCGCCGGGTCGACCCTGACCGAGCCCTCAGTCGCCCCTCTCGCCGTGCGCGGCCAATGCGTAGACGGCGATGATGTTGACGGCGAACAGCGTGATCGCCCAGAACGGATAAGCCGGCGCCATCAGCAGCTGCATCAGCGCCGCGAGAGACAGCACGACAATCCCGGACCAGCGCGCCAGCTGATTGCGCACCATCGCGCCCAGGCCGACGACCACTTGCACCGCTCCGACGCAGAGCGCGATCCAACCCCAGGTGTTGAGATTCGCGAACACGTAGTGGGTGTCGTGCACGAAGAAGCGCGAACCCGAGATTGCAGCGATGCCCTGAATCACGTTCAGGCTGCCGACGATGAGAAGCAGGACACCCGCGAACGCGAGCCAGCCCGAGACGTCGTCATCCCGACGGTCGTACACGCCGTCGGCGTTTCTGCGCCAGGCCTCCTCGCGTTCTGTTACAGGTCTGGGGTGAATGGACACGCGAATCTCCAGGGCTAGGGTAGTTTCCGATGCATACTGCACGCCTGCATCCGGAGTGCGTCACCCGATGCGGGTGATCGCGGTAACCCGCAGGCTGCTCGCCGTAGGCCCGGAAGGCGATGTTCCGCCGGCCGCCGACGCTGAGGAACTTCCCGGCCCGCTTGGCAGTCGCGTGAGGCAACGAGACCGTGCCTTCCCGGGAAGAGACGCTTCCGGCGCGTTCAGAGGAGCACGCGTCTTAGTAGGCGAGCGTCGTCCCGCGACGCCCTTGGCACGGGGAATCAGCGGTGCGGTCCGCGACGCCGGGCTTGTGCCTGCGCCCGTGTTGCGGAAGTCCCGGTCAGATGTAGCGTCGGCTGGAATCCTCGGCTCCGGTGCCCGCGCAGCCCAGCGCACGCGGCGGCCAGGCTCGGTCTCCTTCGGCTCCTCCGTGACGACCGACCGGTCCGCAAACGACGGCCAGGCGGACACCTGTGACCTTGAGCGATCGCTCGAGCGATTCCGCGGAATCGGCAACCATCCGGTTGCGGACCGGCAGGTGACAATGCCGCCGGCAGGATTCGAACCTGCGACCCTCGGATTAAAAGTCCGCTGCTCTGCCAACTGAGCTACGGCGGCGCCGCAGCGATGATGGCGCACTCGGAGGGCAGCCGGCTTGCACCCTCGCCCGACGGAACCGCGGACCTCAGTGGCGGAAGTGGCGGCGGGAGGTGAAGACCATCGCCGCGCCGGCGGCGTCGATGGCCTCGACCACCTCGTGGTCGCGGATCGAGCCCCCCGGCTGGATGATCGCGATCGCGCCGGCATCCAACGCCAGTTGCGGCCCATCGGCGAAGGGGAAGAAGGCATCGCTCGCCAGCACCGCGCCCTGCAACGAAGACCGCGACTTCTCGATCGCCAGTCGGACGGAATCCACGCGGCTCATCTGGCCGGCGCCGATTCCCACGGTGGCGAGGTCGCGGCACAAGATCACGGCGTTGGAGCGCACGTGCTTGCAGACCTTCCAGGCAAAGGACAGCTCGCCCCACTCGGCTTCGGTCGGCACGCGCTTGGAGACCACCTGCATCTCGGAGCGCTCCTCGAGGTCGTAGTCGCGGTCCTGGACGAGCATGCCGCCGACGACCTGGCGCAGGGCGGGGTCGATCATGTCGGGGTTGCGGCGCTCACGGTCGTCCAAGATCCTCATGTTGGGCTTGGACTCGAGGACGCCGAGCGCGTCTTCGTCGTAGCCGCGGGCAAACAGGACCTCGGCGAACTGGTCCACCACGGCCTCGGCCAGGGTGCGGTCGACCCGGCGGTTCAGGCACACGACCCCGCCATAGGCGGACATGGGGTCGCACTCGAACGCCTTCTGGTAGGCCTCGAGCGCGGTCTTGCCGACGGCGACGCCGCAGGGGTTGTTGTGCTTGATGATCGCGCAGGCGGGGATCTGGAACTCGCTGATCGTCAGGCGGCCGGCGTCCAGGTCCAGGAGGTTGTTGTAGGAGAGCTCCTTGCCGCCGAGCTGGGAGATCATCGAGAGCACGTGGGTGCGGGTGCCGACCTGGGAGTAGTAGGCAGCGCGCTGATGGGGGTTCTCGCCGTAGGGCAGCTCGAGGACCTTCTCGAAGGCCCGGACCATCAGCGCGGGGAAGTCCGCGCCCTTCTCCTGGAACCAGCGGGCGATCGCCGTGTCGTAGCGGGCGGTGTAGGCAAACGCCTCGGCGGCGAGCGATTCGCGGGTGGTCGAAGACAGCCGGCGGTTGAACTCGCGCAGCTCGGCGAGGACCGCGTCGTAGCTCTCGGGCGTGACCACCGGCGCGACGAACTGGAAGTTCTTGGCCGCCGCGCGGATCATCGACGGGCCGCCGATGTCGATGTTCTCGATCACCTCGGGGTCGCCCACCCCTCGCCGCGCCGCGGTGCGCTCGAACGGATACAAGTTCACGCACACGAGGTCGACGAACTCGACCTCGTTCTCCTCGGCCTGGCGCATGTGCGCATGGTCGTCGCGGAGGGCCAGGATGCCGCCGTAGAGCTTGGGGTGAAGCGTCTTGACCCGCCCATCCATGATCTCCGGGAAGCCGGTCAGCTCGGAGACCTGGCGGACCTGGAGGCCGGCGGCGGTCAGCTCGCGGGCGGTTCCGCCGGTGGAGACGAGCTCGATGCCCAGCTCGGCCAGACCCCGGGCGAACTCGACCAGACCCGTCTTGTCGGAGACGGAGAGCAGAGCGCGAGTTACCTGCACCTCGCCTGGGGCGACGGGCGCAAACCGGCTCAGATGCTCGGTACCCCGCTCCATGACGCTCTCGGACTCTATCGAGCGATCACGACGCGGCGCCGGTTGGCCGGATCGAAGCCGACCGCCCCGCGCGCGATCAGGCGCACGGCCTCGGGCAGGAGCTCGTGCTCGATCGGGTGCAGGCGCTCGAGCACCGAATCCGGATCGGACGCGTCGGGCAGCTCAACGGCTCGCTGGAGGATGACCGGTCCCGAGTCGACGCCGCTGTCCACGAAGTGGACCGTGACCCCGAACACCTTTACTCCGTAAGCCATTGCCTGATCGACGGCGGCCAAGCCCGGGAACGCGGGCAGGAGCGCCGGGTGCACGTTGATCACCCGGTCGGGGAACCGGCCCAGGAACTCCTCGGAGAGCAGCTGCATGTAGCCGGCCAGCACGACCAGCTCCACAGCCCGGGAGACCAGCCAATCGGCGATGGCGAGATCACGAGAGGCGCGGTCGGGGAAGCTCGAAGACGGGAAAGCGCTCGTGGGGATGCCGGCCGCGCGGGCCCGCTCGAGTGCACGAGCCTCCGGCTTGTCGGAGGCCACCGCCACGATCTCGATCCCCTCGGTCCCGTGCACCTGGTCGATCAGGGCCTGGAGGTTGGTCCCCGCCCCCGAGGCCAGCACGGCGACGTTCATGCCACGCGGAGCTTGGGGAACTTCCCACCGGTGGAGCGG
>DATFDC010000232.1:0-5984 GCA_035252415.1 Solirubrobacteraceae bacterium | reverse complement strand
GACCCCGACGAGAGCGCGTGGGCCAAGCGCGCCGCGTCGCATGCGCGGTTGCTCGTGGCCACCGAAGGCGAGCGCGGCGGGCGCTGGTGGGGAGAGTCCGAGGGCCGTTGGGCACCGGCGCCGCTCCCGGGGCCGGCGCGGGATGCCTATGGGTGCGGCGACTCGTTCGCAGCCGGCTTCACGTTCGGCCTGGGCCGCGGCGACACGGTCGGCGAGGCCGCGGCAGTCGGCGCTCAGCTCGGAGCTCTCGCGCTGACCCGCGTCGGAGCACCGTGACGGTCGCGGCACCTCGTGAAGGCTGACCTCAGTGCCCTCGTGGACGCTGTGGTCGCAGTGTCGACCACTCCTGCTCTATCCGCGCGCATAGGTCGCGCCGCGCCGACGGCTGGGCAAGGCCGCAGCTGGGAGGCTTCGGTTGAGCGTCGCGCCGGCGGCTCGTGCATGGCGCCGGCCGACGGCGGTGCTTACAGGCTCGAACGCGGCGTCTCATGACTTCTCAGAACAATCCGTAGCCGTCGCCATAGCCATAGCCGTAGCCACCGCCGCCATATCCATACTGGCCGTATCCGTCGCCCGGGTAGCCGCCGTAGCCGTATCCGCCGCCCGGATACCCGCCGTAGCCATAGCCGCCGTCGCCGTAGCCATAGCCGCCCGCGCGACCGGCCGCTCCGGTCGACGCCGAGCTAGCCTGCGCGGCGACCGAGAACGACGAACCGTCGGAGGAGAGCGACGACGGGCTCGCGCCGGACGAGCCGGTGCCCGAGCCATAGCTGACGTCGGAGAGGCCCGAGCCGCCGAGCTGGACCGGCTGTGCGCTCCAGTTCGGATCGGAGATCGTCCCGGTGTGGCCGTTCGCGGTCGCGGTCGCGCTCGTGAACTGAACCGTGCCGAACTCAGCCAGCGGGAGCGTCTGGCAGCTGCCGGACCCGTCGCAGGCCGACGGCGCCTCGGCGATCCACTCGGCGCTCGAGGTGTCGGGGTTGTCCATCTGCAGCGTCTTGGTCGTCGACTGACCGGTGGTCTGATCGCTCAGGGACACGGTCACGTTCGACCCGCTCACGCTCACCTTGGCCGAGATGTGGTCGCCTGGCTTGATCGCCAGGTCGAGCTTCACCGGCGCCGCGGGCACGAGCTCATACCACGCGTAGTACTCGGTGCCTCCGCCTGCCGTGCAATCGGCCTGAGTGCCGGTCTGCTCGAGCGCGGCGGACTGGTTACTCGAGCCGCCGATCCCGACCCAGAAGGCCGAGTACGTCTGGCCCGAGCCGCACTTGGCGGCCGGCTGGACCCAGCTGCCCGACACGCTCGAGAACTGCGTGCCGCCGGCCACGTAGCCGGCCCAGTTCTGGCTCACGGCCGCCTGCTGCTCGACGGTCGCAGCCGATGCGGTGGCCGCGGCGCCGCCGGTCACCGCGGCGGTCGCGGCGAAAGTGGCAAGAAGTCGTTTGCGATTCATGCCTCTCACTGTTGACCGCCGGTCTAAGAGAGGCTTCGGAGCTCACGAAGAACCCGCTATGGACTTGCGAAGAGCCGCTTAAGCGGACAGCTAGCTCGCCGCGCGCTCGTCGAGCGCGTCGTCGTCTTCCTCGCGGAAGTCTGTGCGGATCGTGAACAGCTGGTCGGGCAGTGGCTCGAGGTGTGGCGGCGCCACCTCGGTCCGGCCGCCCCCGCCGTCCTTGGCCGCGTACAGGGCGAGGTCGGATCGGCGCAGGAGCTCGGCGAGGTCCTCCTTGCGATCCCACACGGCGATTCCCGAGGAGAAGCCCTCCTGAGCCGGCGTCGCATCGCGGAGACGGTCGATCGCCGCGACCGAGCCGGTCAGCGTGGAGTTGGTCAGCAGGGCGACGAACTCGTCGCCGCCCAGACGCGCCACCACGTCGCCGGCGCGCAGCGTGGCGCGGATTCGCTCGGCGGTGTCGCGCAGGGCACGGTCGCCCTGCTCGTGCCCCCGCTCGTCGTTGAGCTCCTTGAAGTTGTCGAGGTCGAGCGTGACCAGCGTGATCGGATTGCCGCTCCGGGCGGCCCGGACCAGCTCGCGCGGCGCCGTGTACCGCCAGCCCCGGCGGTTGAGCAGACCGGTGAGGTCGTCGACGACCGCCTCCTGGGCGAACCGCTGGGCCAGCGTGCCGAGCTCACGGGTGACCGCGCGCAGCGAGCCGGCCACGGTCACGCCGACCAGCGTGACCAGCGCGGCATGGCCCCAGGTGAGCGGGTAGGCCGGCGCACCGATGAGCACCATCGGGAGCACGCAGCATGCGGCGAGCACCAACAGGCCCGCGACCAGCTCTAGGTCGGTGGCGGCAAGCCCGAACCACACCATGGCCATGATCACCAGCACCGAATAGCCCGACGCGGCGCCGCCGCTGTAGGCCTGCATGAGCGTGAGTGCGGGGATCTCCGCGAACGCCGCGCTCCAGAACAGGATCCGCCGGCGCCGGGGCACCAGCGTGACCACGAGCGGGGCCACGCAGCCGACCGCCGCGCCGACGAAGAACACCGTGTGATGCATCCACCGGTGCGTCGCGGCGGCAATGATGACCGGCAGGATGTTGCCGACGATCGCGAACGCGAGCAGGCGCGGCCTGCCAAAGGGGAGCAATGAGCTGGTTCCCATTCAGCTGTCGCATCGGCTATTCGCGGAAAAACTTGAGAAGAATTGAATAAGTTTGACCCGCTTCTTGCGGGAATTGACCCCTACAGGACCCGGGGCACGTCCGGCGAAATCCGGACGGCATGAGGACGAGCCGACTCGAGGCCTTTTCCGACGGGGTGATCGCGGTGGCGATCACTCTCCTCGTGCTGAACATCGACGTACCGCACCTGAAGGCCGGCGAGACCCTGATCCATGGGCTGGCGGACCAGTGGCCGTCTTATGCCGCGTACGCAACGTCATTCCTCACGATCGGGATCATCTGGGTCAACCACCACGTGATGATCGGCCGGCTGCGGGAGACGGATCACGCGATCCTGTTCATGAACCTGCTGCTGCTGATGAGCATTGCGATCCTTCCGTTCGCCACCAACCTCATGGCGGCGTACCTGAGGGAGAGCAACGGTCAGCATCTGGCGGCCGCGGTGTATAGCGGCGCGTTTCTGGTGATGGCGGTGTTCTTCGCCACGCTCAACGCGCACATCCTGCTCGTCAAGCACGACAAGCTGACGGAACCCCTATCGCACGAGCGGCGCCGGCAGATCCTGACCCGCAGCGTCAGTGGAGTCGCGCCGTATGCCATCGCCACCGCGCTTGCCGCGGTCTCGTCCTATGCGACGCTGATCATCTGTGGCGCGCTCGCCGTCTTCTACGCGTTCCCGATCGCGAGCGGGGGCGAGGGGCAGGACTAGCCATCCCACCAGGCGCCGAGCACCCGCCGCCAGTTCTCCCAGGCGATCAGCGACAGCTCCCGGTCGTCGAACCCGCCCACCTCCCGCAGGACCTCGAGCAACCGCGGCGTCCCGGCGGCATCGCCAAGCGGAGCCGGGATCGTGGTCCCGTCGAAATCCGACCCGAGGGCCACGTGCGATACCCCGATCCGGTCCGCGACGTACCGTGCATGCGAGGCGATCAGCGATAGCGGCGTGTCGGGATCATCGGCGAAATCGGGCCTCAGGAACGAGCACGCGAACACGATCCCGACCAGCCCACCCGACGCCCCGATCGCGTCGAGTTGGGGGTCGGTCAGGTTGCGCGAGGCCGCCGACAGCGCGTGCACGCCCGAGTGACTCGCCACGATTGGCCCCAGGTCCAACCCGGCGAGATCCCAGAACCCGGCCTCGTTGAGGTGGCTGACGTCGACGAGAATCCCCAGCTCGGCGCAGCGGCGGACCAGCGCACGACCTGCGTCGGTCAACCCCGGCCCGGTGTCCGGCGACGACGGCGAGAGGAAGGGGACGCCGTGACCGAACGCATTGGACCGGCTCCACACCGGCCCGAGCGAGCGCAGGCCGGCCGCGTACCAGAAATCGAGCGCCTCGAGACCAGGGTCGATCGGCTCGGCTCCCTCGAGGTGCAGGACGCCGACCGGTGGACCGTCGCCGCCAAAAGCGCCGTCCAGATCGGCGACCGTACGCGCCACGCGAACCGCCCCGCCCCGCTCGAGCGCCAGCAGCCGTCCCGCCACCGCGGCTGCCCGAGCCGCCGCGACGAGATGCTCGACCGGGGCGGGCCTCGAGTGATCGCCTCCCTCCGAGGCCACGAACACCGAGAAGATCCCGCCGCGGATCCCGCCCGCCCGCATCCGCGGTAGGTCGAGGTGTCCGCCGGGCCGGCCGCCGACCAGCAACTCGTGGTCGTCACAGGTCAGGGCATCGTTGTGCCCGTCGAAGACCGCGGTCACGAAGCTAGGGGTCGGTCACGGGAACGGGCAGGTCGACCGCGGGCAGCCCGTCGATGCTCACGGAGTTCTTCTCACGCTGGTAGTCGAGCAGCGCATCCGAGCCACCCACCCGAAGCTTCTTGGCCGCCCACAGCTCCATGTGCTCCCGCTCTCCCGAGAACGTCATCAGCGGCACCCCGTAGCCACACGAATCGGCGATCCGGTCGATCTCGACCGTCACGATCGAACGCCGCGCTTCGGGCACGGCGCCGACATCGTCGAACGCACACGACTCCAGCAGCTCGTCGAATCCGGGCTCGCCCGCCACCACGATCGAGCCCCGTCCGTGCAGCCGCAGGATCCGGGGTGGTCCGGAGAACGCGCACAGCATGATCACGATCCGGCCGTTCTCGCGCAGGTGGGCGATGGTCTCCGCCCCGCTGCCGACGAAATCGAGGTAGGCCACGGACGACGGGCCGAGCACACGCAGCGTCCCGATTGGCGCCTTGGGCGACACGTTCAGATGCCCATCGGGGTCGAGCGGCGCGGTGCCCACGAAGAACATCGGCTGCGCCGCGATCCAGCGCGCCAGGCGATCATCGATGCCCTCGAACACCTTGCCCATCACCCCGAACGGTAACGACCGCGACTAGGATCGTGAATCGTGACCGCCAGAGCACCGGGAGCGCTCGAGCGCGAGCTGAAGACGCTGCTCGGCGCCGGCGCCGTGCTCCCCGGGACCTCGCGCGCGTATCTAAGCGATGCCACCGAGAGCCGGAACCTCAAGGGAAGAGCCGACGCGATCGCGCTGCCGGGCACCGCGGACCAGGTCGCCGAGACCGTCGCCTGGTGCTACGCGCGCGACGTGCCGGTGATCCCGCGCGGTGGGGGCACCGGGTTCACCGGCGGTGCCGTGCCGATGAACGGCGGCGTCGTGCTGAGCCTCGAGCGCATCAACAAGATGAGGCACCTCGATCCCGGCCTGTGGAGGGCCGCGGCCGAGGCCGGCATGATCACCGCCGATCTGCGCCGCCGCGCGCGGGAGAACGGGCTGTTCTATCCGCCCGACCCGGGCTCGGGCGAGCAGTCCCAGCTCGGCGGAAACATCGCCACCAATGCCGGCGGCCCTCACGCGTTCAAGTACGGCGTGACCGGCGCCTGGGTCACCGGGCTCGAGGTCGTTCTCGCACCGGGCGAGCTCGTCGGGATCGGCGGCCCGATCCGCAAGGACGTGGCCGGCTACGACCTGAAGTCGCTGTTGATCGGGTCCGAGGGCACGCTTGGCGTCGTCACCGCCGCGTGGGTCAAGCTGATCCCGGCGCCCGAGGCGGCACTGCCACTGGCCGCGTTCTACGAGGACACGCAGACCGGGTGTGCCGGGATCGAAGCGGCCCTGGCCAGCGGCGTCACCCCGGCCGCGCTCGAGTACCTCGACGCCGGAGCGGTCAAAGCCACGAAGGGCGCGTTCCCAGCACAGATCCCAGACGAGGCCCAGTTCATGGTGATCGCCGACGCCGACGGGAGCGCCGAGGAGGCGGCCCGGATCCACGCCGAACTCCAAGAGGTCCTCACCGACCACGCCCTGCTCGTCCATGCCCCGACCGAGACCAGGGAGATCAACGCACTCTGGCGCTGGCGCGACGGCGCCTCGCACGCGGTCACCGCCCAGCG
>DATFDC010000231.1:0-8559 GCA_035252415.1 Solirubrobacteraceae bacterium | reverse complement strand
GGTTGCCGCGGCCGCCTTCGTCGCCGTGGGCGTCTTGGCCGCCGTGGGCGTCTTGGGCTCGGTGCCGTTGCCGTTGGCCGCCTCGGCCGGCGCAGCGCGCTTGGCGCTGCGGCGCTGTGGACGGCGTCGCGGAAGGGCGCCGAGCACGTCAGAAGGGCGTTGCTCGCTCACCGTTTCACATGATGGCGCACTACGGCGATGGCCGTCGCTGAAAGCCACTCTTAGGAAAATCCGAGCAACGGCTGAAACCGCCGCTACCGTCACGCGTATACATTCACCTAGTCGGAGCGTTGCGCGCCACGACGGGCGAAACGGAGCCGCTGCGAACCGGTCTCGATACCGGCGCCGGCCATGCCAACCGCACGAAGCCCCCGCGCGCGTCCCCGGCGAGCCCCAAAATCGTTGACTTCAAAAAGTATAGCGTCTAGACTTCTTACGCATGTTTAGATAGCGGGCGTGCGCCCTGGGGGGCGGCCCGTTAGCCCATCCTCTCTCCCACTAGCCGGCCGTGTCCAGGCGCCGGCGGGTACGACGAGAAACGGAATCAGATGTCAGTAGCGGATCTGCAGGAACTCGAAGAGATCAAGGGCCTCGTAGCTCGCGGTCAGCAGCTCGGCGTCCTGACGTTCGCCGAGATCTCGGGCGCGGTCTCGGAGCTCGATCTCGACGAGGCGGATGTCGAGGAGCTTCACGGCTTCCTCGAGCGCGCTGAGATCGAGCTGGTCGAAGAGCTCGACCCGGCCATTGCGGCTGCCGACCTGGAGCGCGCACCGGACAAGCGCGGCCGGCGCAAGCCCAAGACGGCGCTGGATCTCAAGCCGGACATGACCACCGACTCCCTTCAGCTGTTCCTGAAGGACATCGGCAAGGTGCGGTTGCTCACCGCCCAGGAGGAGGTCGACCTCGCCAAACGCATCGAGCGCGGCGATCTCGACGCCAAGCAGAAGATGGTCGAGTCGAACCTTCGGCTCGTGGTCTCGATCGCCAAGAACTACCGCAACCAAGGCCTCCCGTTCCTGGACCTGATTCAGGAGGGAACGCTCGGTCTGGTCCGCGCGGCCGAGAAGTTCGACTACCGCAAGGGCTTCAAGTTCTCCACCTACGCCACCTGGTGGATCCGCCAGGCGATCGCTCGCGCGCTCGCCGACAAGGCGCGGACGATCCGCATCCCGGTGCACGTGGTCGAGAAGCTCAACAAGATCGGGCGGGCCGAGCGCAAGCTGGTCACGGAGCTGGGTCGCGAGCCGACCGCGGAGGAGATCGCGGAGGTCACCGGGATCGAGCCCGAGGAGGTCGAGTCGATCAAGCGCTCCGCGCAGGCCCCGGTGTCGCTCGAGAAGCCGGTGGGCGACGAGGAGGAGTCGGAGTTCGGCCAGTTCATCGCCGACGAGCGGGCAGAGTCGCCCTACGAGCGGGCGGCCGAGATCCTCACCAAGGAGGCGCTCCGCGAGGCGCTCGAGAATCTGAGCTACCGGGAGCGCAGGGTTTTGGAGCTTCGCTACGGGCTCGGTGGCGAGCATCCGCGGACGCTCGACGAGGTCGGCCGGACGTTCAACGTGACCCGCGAGCGCATCCGCCAGATCGAAAATCAGTCGCTCAAGAAGCTTCAGTCGCTGGCTGAGGCGCAGAAGCTTCGGGACGTCGCTTAAGCTGGACGCGCGCCTCGGCGCGCGTCCAACCTTTCTCTCTGCGCTCAAGCAGTGAGGCTGCTGGGTCGATTTCGTGAGGGATGTTCGATCTCCACGAGGCGCTTCGCTATGTCGTCGAAAACGAGGGCTCGGACCTTCATGTGAAGGTGCCGGCGCGTCCGATGGCGCGCTTCCGGGGGCACCTCGAGCCACTGCCGCAGTACACCGAGTCGCTCACGCCGGCCGACACCGAGCGGGTGCTCCGCCAGATGCTCGCCGACCACTCGGACAAGGCCGAGGCGTTCGACACCGACAACGAGATCGACTTCTCCTACACGGTGCCCGATCTTGCCCGGTTCCGCGTGAACGCGTTCCGCCAGCGCGGCTCGGTCTCGATCGTGGCCCGCGTCATCCCGTTCACGGTCAAGACCGTCGACGAGCTCGGGCTGCCCTCGGTGATCGAGACGATCGCCGACGAGGAGCGCGGGCTGATCCTGCTCACCGGGACGACCGGCTCGGGCAAGTCAACCACGCTGGCGGCGATCATCAACCACATCAACGAGACCAAGGCGCGGCACATCGTCACGATCGAGGACCCGATCGAGTATCTGCACCGCGACCGCAAGTCGATCATCAATCAGCGCGAGGTCGGCATGGACACCGCCTCGTTCAGCCGGGCCATGCGGCGCGTTCTGCGTCAGGACCCCGACGTGATCCTGATCGGCGAGATGCGTGACGAGGAGACCGTGCGGACCGCGCTGTCGGCCGCCGAGACCGGCCACCTGGTGCTCTCGACCGTCCACACGCTGGACGCGGCCGAGAGCGTCAACCGCATCATCGACTTCTTCCAGCCCCACGAGCAGACCCAGGCGCGCGCGATGCTCGCCGGCACGCTCCGGGCCGTCGTCTCACAGCGCCTGGTGCGCACCGCCGACCAGTCCGGCCGCGTCGCCGTGTGCGAGATCCTCCGGATGACCGGCCGCGCCCGCGACATGATCCTCGACCACAACCAGACCGATCGTCTGCGCGAGGTGATCGCCGAGGGCGAGTACTACGGGATGCAGACGTTCGACCAGGCCCTGCTGCACCACGTCAAAGCCGGTCGGGTGGCCATGGACGACGCGGTCCAGGCCGCCTCCAGCCCCCACGACTTCAAGCTGCTGGTCGCCGGTGATGGCCGCACGGCGACGTCGATGAGCGACCTGGCCCACACCCCGCGCGAGCACGAGGCCCCGGCGCCCGCACCTGCCTCGCCGGTCGCCGAGCCGGCGCCGGTGATGGCCTCGGTGTCGTCCAACGGGGCGCCCTCCAACGGCCGTCCTTCCTCGCCCCCGCCCGGCCTCCGCGGCTAAAACCGCCACCCGCGCCGGTCAGGCTCCTGACAGGCGGCCCGAT
This sequence comes from Solirubrobacteraceae bacterium, assembly GCA_035252415.1. Taxonomy (GTDB): domain Bacteria; phylum Actinomycetota; class Thermoleophilia; order Solirubrobacterales; family Solirubrobacteraceae; genus Palsa-465. Next base: position 5,536 of record DATFDC010000231.1, on the reverse strand, counting down.
CCACGTCGGGTATACGCTGCGGCGCTGCAGCAGCTTGCAACATCGCGTGGGGAGAAAAGAGGAGGGTCGGATGGTGCGCAGGACACGTCGATTGGTGTCCGGGTTTGGTCTGCTGGCGGCGGTGGTCGCACTGTGCCAGCTGGCCGGCTCGGCGGCGGCCACGGCTCAGAGCCAGGCCGCCACGCAGCGGGTGATCATCGTCCTGAAGAACCAGGAGAAGAGCCTGCCGCCGAACCGGGCACACATCGGTGATCGCCGGAGCGCGATCGCGATCTCGCAGGCGCCGATCACCAATCAGCTCCAGAGCTCCGGAGCGAAGGGCATCCACTCCTACGACGTGGTCAACGCCGTGTCGGCGACGGTCTCCTCGACCGAGGCGTCCCAGCTCAAGTCGGATCCTGCGGTCAGTCAGGTCGTCCCCGACCAGATCATCCGACTGGCGCAGCCGACCCCGCCGCCGGCCGCGGGCGCGACCACGGCCCCGGGCAACCTTCCGCTTCCGGGCGCGTGCTCGACCAACCCTCAGGCACCCCAGCTCAACCCGCAGGCGCTCGAGACGATCAGCGCCGACTCCGACAACCGGCACGCCAAGACGGCTCGCTCGCTCGGGCTGACCGGCGCGGGGGTCTCGGTCGGGTTCATCGCCGACGGTCTCGACCCCAACAACCCCGACTTCATCCGGCCGAACGGCCAGCACGTGATCACCGACTACAAGGACTTCAGCGGCGAGGGCCTGAACGTCCCGACCGGTGGCGAGGAGGAGTTCGGCGACGGAAGCTCGATCGCCGCGCAGGGCAATGTGACCTACAACGTGAAGGGCTACAGCGCGCTGGGTCCGAAGACCAACTGCTACATCCGCGTCGAGGGCGTGGCCCCCGGCGCGAGCCTCGTCGCACTCGACGTGGCCGGCCAAGAGGACGCGTTCTTCAACTCCGAGATCATGCAGGCGATCGACTATGCGGTCTCGGTCGATCACGTCAACGTGCTCAACGAGTCGTTCGGCAACAACTTCTATCCCGACGACCAGGCCAACCTCGACCTGATCAAGCAGGCCAACGACGAGGCGGTCGCGGCGGGCACTACGGTCACGGTGTCCAGCGGCGACGCCGGCGTGACCAGCACGATCGGCACGCCGTCCACCGACCCGGCGGTGATCTCGGCCGGGGCCACCACGACCTACCGGATCGATGCTCAGGACGGCTACGGTGGCGCGCAGTTCCCCGGCATCACCGGGTGGCTTGACAACAACATCAGCTCGTTCAGCTCGGCCGGCTTCACGCAGAACGGCCGGACCGTGGACGTGGTCGCTCCGGGCGAGCTCAACTGGGCACTGTGCTCGACCAACACCGCGATGTTCTTCGAGTGCGTCAGCCTGGCCGGCAACCCGACCCCGGTCGACGCGTTCGGCGGCACCAGCGAGTCGGCGCCGCTGACCGCGGGCGAGGCAGCCCTGGTCATCGAGGCCTACCGCAAGACCCACGGCGGCGCGACGCCGTCGCCGGCGGTGGTCAAGCAGATCATCACCAGCACGACCGACGACATCGGCGCCCCGGCCGAGCAGCAGGGCGCCGGCCTGATCGACGCCTACAAGGCATCGCTCGCGGCCGAGTCCTACGGGAAGTCCTCCAGGGACTCCAACGGCAGCACACTGCTGACCAACGCCAATCAGCTGAACGGCTCGGGTCTGCCGGGCAGCCGCCAGACGCTCACCGACACGGTGACCAACAACGGCAGCCACACCGAGTCGCTCACGCTGTCGACGCGGGCGATCGGCGCGTACCGGTCGCTGAAGAGCGGGACGGTCGTGCTCAGCGACACCGACAGCCCGCACATCGTCGACTACCAGGGTGTCAACGACAACTACGAGCCGTTCAAATTCAACGTCCCGGCGGGCCAGGACCGGCTCAACGTGGCGGCGGCGTTCCAGAACGCCGGCAACAACCTGACCGATCCGGCTCTGCACGCGCGCGTGCGGATCACGCTGGTCGATCCGCGTGGGCGGCTGGCCGAGTACTCGGTCCCGCAGGGCGACGGCAACTACGGCGACGTCCAGATCACCGAGCCGATCGCCGGCCGGTGGACGGCGTACATCTGGAGCCGCGACTCCAAGGACGGCGGCACTACGGGCCCGGTAGTGGTCGGGGCAAGCTCGGCCAGGTACACGAGCTTCGGCTCGGTCACACCCTCGCATGTGCGGCTGGCGCCCGGGCAGTCGGTCCCGGTCCAGCTCAGGGTCCGGACGCCGAGTTCGCCCGGTGACGCAGCGGGCTCGATCCTGCTCAGTAGTGGTGGTCAAGTGGAGAGCACCATTGCGGTCACGCTGCGAAGCCTGATCCCGACCGGGCACGCCGTGTTCAACGGGGTGCTGACCGGCGGCAACGGCCGCGAGTTCCAGGCCGGCCAGATGTTCAACTACCAGATCAACGTCCCGGCCAACCGGCCCGAGCTGAACGCGACGGTCACGCTGGCGGACAACCCGAACAACGTGTTCCAGGCCTGGCTGGTCAACCCCGCCGGGGAGGCGCAGGCCTTCGCCGAGAACACGATTCCGATCTCCAACCCGCCGACCAATGTGCTCGGCACACAGCTGCACGTGCCCTCGCCGCAGGCGGGGACGTGGACGCTGATCGTGCTGTTCGCGCCGCAGGTGTCCGGGATGGCGCTGTCGGAGCCGTTCACGGTGACGACCAACCAGGACGCGGTCCCCGTGCAGTCGAGCCTGCCGAACTCCCGGTCGACCAAGCTGGCCGCCGGCAAGCCGCAGACGTTCAACGTCACGGTCCACAACAACGGGCCCGATCCCGAGGTCTACTTCCTCGACGCTCGGCTGCCCGAGAGCACGACCGAGACACTGGCCACGACGGCCGGGACCACGAACACGGTCCAGGAACCGAACAGCGCGTTCAACCCGAACCCGTTCGCGGTGTATCTGGTGCCGACGCACACCACGTCCCTGGCCGAGCAGGCCAGCACCACGGGCCCGCAGCCGATCATGTTCGACAGCGCCGGCCCGGCCGGCGACCCCGACCTCGCTTCGACCCAGGGCAGCCTCGCCTCGCTGGCCTTCTCGGCCAACCCGATCGAGCAGGGGCTGTGGGACATCGCGCCGTCGGAGGTCGGACCGTTCGGGGCCAATCCGGGCCCGAAGGAGACTGCGACCACGTCGATGTCGGTGACCACGGCGGCGTTCGATAACGACGTCAGCTCCCCGACCGGCGACCTGTGGCAGTCGAGCGCCGACCCGAACGCGCCGTTCAACCCGGCGGTGGTCGAGCCCGGTCAGAGCGTGACCATCCCGGTCACGATCACGCCGAGCGCGCCATCGGGCTCGACGGTCAGCGGCACGCTGTACGTGGACGACTCGTACTTCCTGCTGTACGAGTTCTTCAACGGGCTCAACGGCAACGACATCAGCGCGGTTCCGTACACGTACACGGTCCAGTAGGGCGAGTTTGGGCTGCCGCCCTCGGGAGGGGGCGGCAGCTCTTACTTCAGTTGGTGAAGCATTGCGCTAGAATGGGCGTTGGATGACTATTTCCAACGAAACCTGTCCGGTTTGCCGCACGGCGGAGATCGTGTGCGGCAAGTGGACGCTTCTGGTGATCCGTGACCTGGCCGAGGGCCGCTCGCGGTTCTGCGAGCTCGAGCGTTCGCTGCACGGGATCAGCCCTCGCACGCTGTCGCTCCGGTTGCGTGGGTTGGAGGAGGAAGGCATCGTCGAGCGCCAGACCTTCCCCGAGGTTCCGCCCCGGGTCGAGTATGCGCTGACCGACAAGGGCCGGGCGCTCGTGCCGCTGATCGAGGACATGCGGGCCTACGGCCTGCAGTGGCTGTTCGAGGACTGCGAGGAGCCCGCCTCGGACGCCGAAGCGTCGCCGGTCGTCGAGCGCGAGCCGGCGATCGCCGCGGTCTGAACCGCCGCTGCGGATGCGCATTGCGCTGTCCGCGGATGAGCTGACCGGGATCGCGTCGTCGATCCCCGAGGAGCTTCGCCGCCGCGGTCACGAGCCGGTTCTGCACGGCGCCTACGCGGCGGATCGCGAGCGTCCCGATTGGGCGTGGGCCAGCGAGGCGGCCGCCCGGGACGTGGCCGAGGGCCGGGCCGAGCAGGCGATCGTCGCGTGCTGGACGGGGACCGGTGCCTCGATCGCGGCCAACAAGGTCTCCGGGGTGCGGGCGGCGTTGTGCGGCGACGCCGCGACCGCTTCGGGCGCCCGCCGCTGGAACGACGCCAACGTCCTGGCTCTCAGCCTCCGGGCGACCTCGGAGGCCGAGCTCGAGGAGATCCTCGACGCGTGGTTCGCAGGTGGCGCAAGCGACGAGGCTGATGACGTCGAGAACATCGCTCACCTGGACGCGATCGAGCGCTCGTCCTGACCGGGTCCGGTCAGCGGACGACGACGAACGTGCCGGACCCGATCGCGTGCCCGTAGCGCTCCGCGCTGCGTTTCCCGAACCCCGGCCACACGAACCACCGATATCGTCCCGGCGCCAGTCGGTACCGGTGGCCGTGGAACCGCCAGCGGCGACGCAGTTGCAGACTCGCGCGGGTTGGCCAGGTGCTCAGCACTTTGCCGTTGCGGTAGAGCTGCACGTTGTAGTAGCTCGCCCCGCGCACCGGGGTCCAGATGAGCACTGGCGGCACCGACAGGTGCGCGTCCTGGATCGGCGAAAGTAGCCGCGGACCGGGCGTGACGACAACGGTCTGGGCCGTCGCGTGTCCCGCCTGATCGATGGCGGTGAGTGTGTAGGTGTAGTGGACGCCGTTGCGCACATGGGTGTCGAGGTAGTGGTCCGCAGCGCCGCTGTAGATCGTCTCGGGGGCCGCTTGGCCGGCCCCCGCACTGCGCGTCACGCTCACGGACACGGTCGGGGCCAGATCGCCGCTCGTCTGCCAATTCAGCATCACCCGCTTGTCGGCGGGGCTTGCGGTGGCGACCAGCGACGGCGGCGTGACGTCGTAGCCGAACGGTGCGCTGGTGGCGGTGACGGACTTGCCGGCGTTGTCGACACAGGTGGCCGACACGGTGGCGCTCGTCGTGTCCGGGCCGGTGTACGTGGTCGAAGCGCACGAGGCGATGCCCGAGAACGCGCTGGCGGTGGGGGCGCCGGTAACCGCGCCGTTGTACCAGCCGCCGGAGTCCGGGGGCCGGGACGGGACGACGGTGGCGGTGGGAGAGGAAAGCTCGACGTGGAGCGTGTAGGGCTCCGTAATCGTGGTGGTACCGGATCCTGGACCGGGCCAAGTGGCGGAACACGCAACCGGAGTGATCTGATCGGTGGTGTAACGGTAATTGACCTCGAGGCCACAGCCCGAGACGGTGTCTGGAGTCGGCGATGCATGCCATACGACCGTAACGAGATCCGGATACCACCCCGTGGAATTGCATGTCTGGGTCTGGCCGCCCGACATGCAGGTTGCCCAGATCGTGTCGGCTGAAGCCATCGCCGGCGCCACCGTCACCGCCGCCGCGACCAGCGCCGCCACCAACCCGAGCCGCTTCATCGCGGCCGTCCCCCGAGGCCCTTCAGCCTT
>DATFDC010000230.1:0-3512 GCA_035252415.1 Solirubrobacteraceae bacterium | reverse complement strand
CGTCGTCGACCGAGCCGTAGTCGGGATGGACCGCACTGAAGTCCGCGATGTCATAGCCGCCGTCTCGGAGGGGGCTTCTGTAGAAGGGGAGGAGCCAGATGCAGTCGACGCCGAGCCACTGGAGGTAGTCGAGCTTCTCGGTGAGGCCGCGGAAGTCGCCCGAGCCGTCGCCGTTGGCGTCGAAGAAGCCGCGGATGTGGATCTCGTAGAACACCGCGCGCTTGAACCACAGCGGCTCGTGCTCGAACCACTGGCGGGTCTGGGACTGGGCTTGCGGCGTGCCGTCGCTGGCCGGCGACGCGGGAACGGCGTTCTTTCGCGTCTCGGCCGCGATCAGGTGCGTGAGGGTCGGGGGGCCGACGCTCATGAGCGTGCTGTCCGGGGCATCACATCTCGACGCGGACCACGTGCGCCTGACGGACGCCGGGCTCGAGCCGGATGTAGTTCTGACCGATGCGCCACAGGAACCGGTCACCGGTCAGCAGATCGTGAGCGGTGAAGCTGGGCGGCAGACCGAGGTTGGCGGGCACGATCGCGAGGCCCTCCTGGGCTTGGTGGGGGTCGATGCTCACGACGGTGATGATCGTGTTGCCTTGGACATGCTTGGCGTAGGCGATCATCGCGTCGTTGGCGGTGTCGAGGAAGGTTACGTTGGTCAGTTCGTGCAGCGCCGCGTTCTCTTGTCTGATCGTGTTCAGCCGCTGGATGTACGGCAGCAGGGGGCCGTCGAGCGCGCGCCGCTTGATCTCGTACTTCTCGGAGTTTTCGTACTCCTCGGAGCCCGGTTTCACCGGGACGTTCTCGAAGTGCTCGTAGCCCGAGTAGATCCCGTAGGTCGGGCTGAGCGTGGCGGCGAGGACGATTCTCGCTTCGAACGCGGGACGGCCTCCGTGCTGGAGGTACTCGTGCAGGATGTCGGGCGTGTTGGCGAAGAAGTTGGGCCGGAAGTACTCGCGCTCCTCGCTGTGCGCGAGCTCGTTCACGTACTCGGTGAGCTCCCAGCGCGAGTTCTTCCAGGTGAAGTACGTGTAGGACTGGCTGAAGCCGATCTTGGCCAGGTGGCGCATGACCGACCTTCGGGTGAACGCCTCGGCCAGGAAGATCACGTCACGGTTGTGCTGGTGGACGTTCTCGATCAGCCAGCGCCAGAACTCGAACGGCTTGGTGTGGGGGTTGTCGACCCGGAAGACCGTGATGCCTGCGTCGACCCAATGGAGGACTGTGGCCAGCAGCGCGTCCCACAGGCCCTTCCAGTCCGGCGACTCCCAGTTGACGTTGTAGATGTCCTGGTAGCGCTTGGGCGGGTTCTCGGCGTACTTGAGCGTGCCGTCGGGGCGGCGGTGGAACCACTCCGGGTGCTCGTGCAGCCAGGGGTGGTCGGCCGAGCACTGGATGGCGAAGTCGAGCGCGAGCTCCAGGTTGTGCTGTTTGGCGGCTTTCGCGAGGTCTCTGAGATCGTCGATGGTGCCCAGGTCCGGGTGGACGGCATCGTGCCCGCCGGTCTCGTCGCCGATCGCCCAGGGGGAGCCGGGGTCGGTCGGTCCGGCGGTGAGCGAGTTGTTGCGGCCCTTGCGGTTCGTGTGGCCGATCGGGTGGATCGGCGGGAGGTAGATCACGTCGAACCCGAGCTCTTTGAGGCGCGGGAGTTGCGTCTTGACGCCCTGGAGTCCGCCCCAGCTGCGCGGGAACAGCTCGTACCAGGCGCCGAACTTGGCCAGCGTGCGGTCGACCTCGATGCTCAGGGTTGGGTCGATGGTCACGGAGCCGTGGCGGGGCTGGATCCGCTCGAGGGTGGCGAACAGCTCGGGGCCGAGCGCGACGTCGTGCTTGGCCGTCTCGGGGACGTCCTCGTCGGACAGCGTGGTGATCGCGTGCTCGATCAGCGCCTTGTCCGACTTGGCCTTGGCTTCGGTTGTTGCGTTTTGCAGGAGTTGCACGCCCTCGGAAAGCTCACCGGCGAGGTCGTGCTGCTGGGCTGCCACCTTGCGCTCGAGCTCATCTCGCCACGTGCCGAACACGTCCGTCCAGGCCTCGATCGTGTACTCCCAGCGCCCGGTCCTGTCCACCTCGAAGCTGCCCGCCCAGCGCACGCCTCCGAGGTGAGCGTCGATCCGGGCCATCTCGGCCTCGCGCCAGTTGCGGGCCTGGGGCGGCTTGTACCGGATGACCGCGCGCAGGATGTCGTGGCCGTCGCGGAAGATGTCGGCCTCGACGTTTACCGTGTCGCCGACCACGCGCTTGGCCGGGTAGCGGCCGTCGTCGACTGCGGGCGTCGGGTACTGGATGACGATCCGCTCGGGGGGCGGCTTGGTGGCGCCCGCGCGGCGTGGCTTGGCCGCGGTCGGTTCGACCTGGGTGCTCACCTCTCGAAAAATATCCTTCCTCGCGATGGGTAAACCCCTCGGCGTGATCTGCGTGTGATCGAACTTCCGCGGTCCAGCGGCGTTCAGCTGCATATAACGTCGCTGCCGGGGGGCCGGTTGGGGCGGGAGGCGTATCGATTCGTCGACTGGCTGGCCGCCGCGGGGCAGACGTGGTGGCAGGTGCTGCCGCTCGGTCCGCCCGACCGATACCGCTCGCCGTACAAGGCGCGCTCGGCCTTCGCGGCGTGGCCCGGGCTGCTGGCCGATCCGCGGGCGCCGGTGTCGGCTTCGGAGTTGTTGGAGTTTCGTTCGCGTGAGTCGTTCTGGGCGGAGGACTGGGGGCGATTCGCGGGTCGGGGGGCATTGGCCGATCAGGTGCGGTTTGAGCGCGAATGGAGCGCATTGCGCACGTATGCGGCTTCGGCCGGAGTGCGATTGTTCGGCGACGTGGCCATCTATGTGGCGCCGGGGAGCGCGGATCATCGTGCCCATCCGGGGTTGTTTCGCTCCGGGGTGGTCGCCGGCGCGCCCCCGGACGCGTATTCGGCTTCCGGGCAGCTGTGGGGGAACCCGTTGTACGACTGGCCGGCCTTGCGGCGGCGGCGATACGCGTGGTGGGTCGAGCGGATGCGGCGCACGATGTCGTTGTTCGATCTGGCGCGGATCGACCACTTCAGAGGCTTCGTGTCGTACTGGGCGGTGCCTTCGGGTGCGCGGACCGCGGCCGGCGGTCGTTGGCAGCGCGGGCCGGGACGAGCGGTGTTCGACGCTGTCTCGGCCGCGCTCGGTGACCTGGCCCTGGTCGCCGAGGACCTGGGCGTGATCACCGAGCCGGTCGCCCGGCTGCGCGACTCGCTCGGGTTCCCGGGCATGGTCGTCTTGCAGTTCGGATTTGACCCCGATGATGTTGAGAGCGTTCATCGGTTCGAGAACCACGAGGTCAACCGGGTCGTATACACGGGGACCCACGACCACGATACGGCCCGGGGGTGGTACGAGTCGTTGGACGAGGCCACGCGTTTGCAGGTGGACGAGACGGTGGCGGCGGTCGGGGTTCGCGAACGTCAGGTTTGGTGGAGTCTGATCCGGCTGGCGCTTGCCTCACGCGCCCAGGTGGCCATGATGCAGGCACAGGACATCCTCGGGCTG
>DATFDC010000229.1:0-4889 GCA_035252415.1 Solirubrobacteraceae bacterium | reverse complement strand
CAAACAGTGGTGGACCGGGCTGCTCCAACGAGCCCCCGGCTGTTGAGGGACATGCTTGTTGGTGACGGGGGGACGGTCGAGCGCCACGCTGGGTGGTGATGGTCGCGTTCGCGGCTGGTCCGCGGCGACATGATCTTGGTGATCGTGTTGTTGTTGGGCCCCTCGCCGAACTCTTGGCGTTGGTGAGGCGAGGGGCCCGGTGATGCCTTCAGGAGGTCATCGTGGTGATCGTCGCAGACGATCGTGCTGCGGTCGAGGCGGATCTCGCTGCTGGCCGATTGGTGTGCCCGCGCTGCGGCGTGGGCGTGTTGGGGGGCTGGGGTTGCGCCCGGCTGCGCGAGGTGCGAACGCTGGCTGGGGTTCGTTGGCTGCGGCCGCGTCGTGGTCGCTGCCGTGAGCAGCGTTGTCGCGCGACGCATGTGCTGCTACCGGACGTGTGCTTGGCGCGCCGGCGGTATGTGGCGGAGGTGATCGGCGAGGCGCTGCTCTCGCTCGGGCGGGAGGGGTACCGGCGCGTCGCGGAGCGGCTCGGGGTGCCGGGCGAGACGGTGCGTGATTGGCGGCGGCGGTTTTGTTCGCGGGCGGAGTTGATCGCGGCTCATTTTCTGCGGTGGGCGCGGGCGTTGGACGCGGCGCTGGATCCGCCGGTTGATCAGGGGTCGCTGGTGGGGGACGCGCTCGAAGCGATCGGCGTGTGCACGCGGCTGGCGTCGCTGATACTCGGCGGTCGGGCGCCGTGGTCGTGGGTGTCGTGGCTGACCGCTGGTGGGTTGTTGTCGATCAACACCAAACCGCCTTGGCCTGCGCCTGAGTGACCGCGATCCTGGCCGCCTGGGTGTCAGCGACGGTCAGGAGGTGATGGTGGACAGGGCGCAGGAGATCGGGTTGTTCCGGTGGCGGGTGATCAGTGAGGCGACGGACGTGTCGCTGTCGGCGCGGGAGCGCGGGGCGCTGGTTCGCGCGTTGGCGGCGCGCGAGCATCTGGGCCCGGATGGGCGGTGGGTGCGGATCTCGCGCAACACGATTGATCGCTGGATCCGGGCGCATCGCGAGGGCGGCGGGTTCGAGGCGCTGGTTCCGGCGCCGCGGCGGATGCCGAACCAGACGCCGGGGCGGTTGTTGGAGCTGGCGGTGGCGCTGCGGCGCGAGCGGCCGGCCAGGACGGCGGCGCAGATCCACAGGATCATTCTGGAGGCGGAGGGCAGCGCGCCTTCCGCGCGCACGATCAATCGTCACTTGGCGGCTGCGGGGTTGCCGTGGAAGGGCGGTCAGATCGGGCGGGCGCTGGGGCGGTTTGAGGCCGAGTTCCGCAACGAGTTGTGGACCGGGGACGCGTTGCACGGGCCTGTGGTCGGCGGCCGCCGCACGTTTTTGTTCTGCTTTCTTGATGATCACAGTCGCCTGCTGTGCGGCTATCGGTGGGCGGCGCGGGAGGACGTGCTGAACGCCTCGCAGGCGTTGCGGGCGGGGATCGCCTCGCGCGGCCTGCCCAAGGCCTGCTATGTCGATAACGGGTCGCCTTTTGTGTCCGGGCAGCTTTTGCGGGCGTGCGCGGTGCTGAATATCAGGCTGATTCACAGCCGGCCCGGGCGGCCGGAAGGGCGTGGGAAGATCGAGCGGGCGTTCAGGACCGTCCGTCAACAGTGGCTGGTCGAGCTGGAGGACCGCCCGCCTGGAAGCTTGGCGGAGCTCAACGGGCTGTTTCAGGCGTGGGTGGAGCAGGTCTATCACCGCCGGGTGCATTCGGAGACCGGGCAGGCGCCGATCGAGCGGTTCCTCGCCGCCGGCGCGCCAACCCTGCCGAGCGAGCGCTCGCTGCGCGAGGCGTTCCGCTGGTCCGAGCGGCGCACGGTGTCGCGGACCGGCACGGTCGAGATGCACGGCAACACCTACGAGGTCGACCCCGGGCTGGCCGGCCGGCGGGTGGATTTGATCTTCGACCCGTTGGTGCTGGCCGACGTCGAGGTGCGCGTGAACGGCCGTCACGCTGGGCTGGCGGTGCCGCGCAAGATCAAGCGCCACGTTCACCCGCGCGCCCAGCTGCGCCCGCAAGACCCAGCCAAGCCGACCGGGGTTGACTACCTCGGCCTGGTCCGCAAGCGCCGCGAGCGGGAGCTTCAGCAGCGGATCGACTACCGCAACCTCCCCGGCCCGCCCGCCGGCGGCGCCGGCCACGACCAGGACTCAAAGGAGATCGTCGGATGAGTATCGATCGTCTCAGAGCGCACTGGGGGCTGTCGCGCACCCCGTTCACCAAGGAGCTGGCGACCTCGATGCTGTTCGCCTCCGCCGCCCACCAGGAGGCCGTCGCGCGGATCGATTGGATCATTCAGGAGCGCGCGCTGGGGGTGGTGTGCGGCGAGGTCGGCGCCGGCAAGACGGTCGCTGCGAGAGCCGCGAGCGCGATGCTCGACGCAAGCCGCCACACGGTCATCTACCTGGCCAATCCGGCGGTCGGCGCGCGCGGGATCTACATCCAGATCGTCCGCGCGCTCGGCGCCACCCCGCGGTTCTACCGGGCGACGCTGATCCCGCAGGCGAGCGAGCTGCTGGCATCGGAGACCGCCGAGCGCGGCAAGACGGTGGTCGTGATTTTGGATGAGGCGCATCTGCTCTCGGCCGAGCAGCTCGAGGAGCTGCGGATGTTGACCAACTCCGAGATGGACTCGCGCGCCACGTTCGCGTGTCTTCTGTTGGGCCAGCCGACGCTGCGCCGCCGGCTGCGGCAGAGCGCGTTCGCCGCGCTCGATCAACGGATCGCGCTGCGCTGCACGATCGACGGGATGGACCGCAAGGAGACCGGCGAGTACATCGCCCATCACGTCAAGCTCGCCGGACGCTCGGACACGCTGTTCTCCGACGACGCGGTCGCGCTGATCCACGAGGCCTCCCGCGGCCTGCCCCGGCAGGTCAACAACCTGGCCACCCAGACGCTGATCGCCGCCTACGCCCAGAACAAGTCGATCTGCGACGAGAGCTCGGCGCGCTCCGCGGTCGCGGAGGTCTCAGCCGAATGAGCGGCGGGGAGGTCTATGACCGCGCCCGCGTGTTCCTCGACCCGGGCGCTATCGACTGGATGGGTGACGGCGTCGGCGGTCAGCTGATCTGCCTGGAGATCTCAGACCAGACCGGCATCGGCGAGCCCGCGTGCGCGGCGCTGTGGCCAGCGCAGGCGCGCGAGCTCGCAAACCGTCTGCTCACCGTCGCCGAGCATGCAGAGCGGATCAGCCGCTACCCGGGGCCGGCCACGACATGAACGAGCAGCCCACGCTGCCGCCCGCCGCCGCCATCTCACCGCAGAACCATTCCAACGATCTGATCATTCCCGCGCCGGCGGGCTGGCCCGCGGCGCCCGACCCGGCCGTCTATCACGGGCTGCCCGGCGCGATCGTCCACCGGATCGCCCCGCACACCGAGGCCGACCCGGTCGCGATCCTCACCCAGCTGCTCATCGCCTGCGGCGCGCTGATCGGACGCGGCGCTCACTACCGGGTCGAGGCGACGCTTCATCACCCCAACGAGTTCCTATTGTTGATCGGGGACTCCAGCCGGGCCCGAAAGGGCGGCTCCTATGACCACGTCACCAGGCTCCTCGCCGAGGCAGACCCAGCCCTCCCGTCCCGGCTGCGCACCGGCCTGGCCAGCGGCGAGGGGCTGGTGTGGGCGGTCCGTGACCCCAACGGCCAGGACCCCGGCGTCAGCGACAAGCGGCTGCTGATCGCAGAGCCCGAATTCGCCAGCGTGCTCAAGCAGACCCAGCGTGAGATCAACACGCTCTCGCCGGTGCTGCGCTCCGGCTGGGACGGCCGGCCGCTGGCGCTCCTGACCCGCACCGCCCCCGCCCGCGCCACCAACGCGCACATCTCGATCATCGGGCACATCACCCAGACCGAGCTGCGCCGCCACGCCACCACCGTCGAGCTCGCCAACGGGTTCCTTAACCGGTTCGTCCTCGCCGTGGTCAGGCGCGTGCGCATGCTGCCCGAAGGCGGCGACCCCGAGCCGCTCAAGAACACCGGTCTGGTCCGCTACCTCACCAGCGTCCTCAAGCACGCCCACACAGCCGGGCAGGTCAAGCTCGATGACGCTGCGCGCGAGCTGTGGTGGCAGACCTACCCGCAGCTCACCCACCCCGGCGACGGCCTCATCGGGCACCTCACCGCCCGCGCCGAAGCGCACACCATCCGCCTCGCGCTCCTCTACGCGCTGCTCGACGGCGAACGTCGCATCCAACCCCCGCACCTCCAGGCCGCGCTGGCGCTCTGGGACTTCGCCGCCCGCTCCGCCAACTGGGCGCTCAACAACGCGACCGGCGACCCGCTCGCCGAACAAATCCACGCCGCGCTCGAGCGCTCACCCAACGGGCTAACCCGCACCCAGATCAGCCATCTGCTGCACCGCAACCTCCCCGCCGACCAGCTCCAGCAGGCGCTCCACGCCCTAGCCGCCACCGGACGAGCCCACCCGCAGAAGATCCACACCGCCGGCCGGCCCACCGAGCTGTGGACCGCCCGCCCACCACGCCCCACCTGAGACTGGCCCACACCCCTCTCCCACCGGACTTGGGCAGCGCACCGCGCCGGACGGCGACGCTGTCACCAAGCGAAGCGAAGGGGAAGGGAGCGCAGCGACCTTGACAGCCACACCGCCGGCGCCACCATCATCCAAGTCCAGCGGGAGGGGACTCACCTCCGGGACACGCGCACGGACTTAATTCGTTTCTTCGTGCGCCACCCCTCATCACCATCCTCGGCGGCGCCGCCATCACCAGCCTGGATGTCCGTCAACACTCGTGGCCGTGCTCGACGACGTGCACCTCGCTGATGCGTCGTCGTGGGACGGGCTGCGGTCATTTCGCGCGCCATCTCGACGCGACGCGGCTGCTGATC
>DATFDC010000228.1:0-7217 GCA_035252415.1 Solirubrobacteraceae bacterium | reverse complement strand
GTCGTCCGGGACAGCCCCGTCTCCCGAACGATGTCGGCCTGGCTCGCCGCCCCTCGCCGCGCCAGCACCGCCAGCGCCCGCCCCCGGTTCCGCGCCCGCAGCGATTCCAAAGAGCCAGGTGCCTCCCTCGCCATCCAGTCGAACTATATCAAGACCACGGAACTACTGCCCGTGAAATGGTTCCGGTTTGTCCTTGACACGGAGGAAACGTCGGCGTAGGCTTTCTCCCGAGATCGGATAAACCTGGTTGGTAAGCACGAGGCTTTACCGCTCCTTCGGGAGAAACATCCGGGGCACTGCAACTATCGCAGTCGGGGGAGGTGGATCCCTGTGTACAGCTGGGACCTCGCGCGTCTATGCGCGCCTACGCCTGCCGAGGGTGGGCGTGGCAGTAGGGCTGGGACGAGGCGGACCGAGTTCAGACCCGTCACGTCTCGGGTCGTCCGTGGGGTGATTCTTCTAGTGGGGGTTGCGATCGCGGCGGCGGCGGTCGCTCGGTCCGCCGCCGCCACCGCATGGTCGATCCAGCGGGCTCCGGCGCCGCCTGATTCGGACTCCTGGCTCAGCGGCGTGTCGTGTACGTCGGCGCGCGACTGCACGGCGGTTGGGTGGTCGGCCGAACAGTTGGCCGCCGAGCCTGTCCCGTTGGTCGAGCACTGGAACGGCACCACGTGGTCGATGCAGCGGACACCGATACCAACCACCGATTGGGGGGGTGCATTCCTGGCGGTGTCGTGCACGTCAGGGAGGGCCTGCGTAGCCGTCGGCGCCTCGTACGCGGGCAACTCATCGGGTCCGCTCGCCGAGCGGTGGGACGGCTCATCCTGGTCGATTCAGCACGTTCCCCGTGTATTTGGGCCTGACCAGTTCAACGGCGTGTCGTGCGTCGCGAGCACAGACTGCGTCGCCGTCGGATACGGGCAGGCAGTCGCGCGGTGGGATGGCCATCGCTGGCGGGCGCAGAACGTTCATGTCACCGGCCCCCGCGACCTGGTGAGCATCGGGCTGACCAGTGTGTCCTGCCCATCGCACATCGCCTGCGCCGCCGTCGGCAAGTTCGACATCGTGTGCGACTACTACGACTACTACAGCGTCCCGATACTCGGGTTCTGGACGTTCGGGCGGTCGTGGCTCCGGCCAAACCCCGACCTCGATTGCTCGAACAGCCGCGGCGGTGGCGGCAGCCGGGTCCTGAACGCGGTCTCGTGCACATCGACGGCGGCGTGCACCGCGGTCGGCACTGCGATCTACAGATGGAACGGACGCCGTTGGTTCACTCAGCCGGCACGACTCGGCACCGACGATGAGCTCAACGGAGTGTCGTGCACGTCAGCGAACGCGTGCACGGCGGTCGGCCCGGACATCTACACCTGGAACGGTCGTGCGTCGTCGCGGGTGACGGTTCCGCGGCCGAGCGAGGCCGCTGTGGCCTGGCTCGCCGGCGTGTCCTGCACATCACGGGACTCCTGCATCGCCGTCGGTGACTACCAGAACCAGGTGAGTCAGGACTCCTTGCTGATCGAGGCGACGGGACGATGAACATGTCGACACCAGCTGACACTTCATCCGCCCGTTCTGGGATCGGCTACTACGGCGGGCTGGACGGCATCCGGGCCCTGGCGATCCTCGCGGTCCTCCTGTACCACGGTGGCGTGGTGTGGGCGGCCGGCGGCTTCCTCGGGGTCGAGGCGTTCTTCGTCCTGTCGGGATTCTTGATCACCTCGCTGCTGATCGCCGAGTGGCGCCGATCCGGGACGATCGCGCTGCGTGCGTTCTGGGCGCGGCGGGCGCGGCGACTCCTTCCGGCGCTGTTCTGCCTGGTTGCGGTCGTGGGCCTGTACGACGCGCTCGCGTCGACCGACGGCTTGGTCCCCGGCATCAAGGGGGACGGAATCGCGACGCTGTTCTACTACGGCAACTGGCACGAGATCGCCACCGGCTCGAACTACTTCGCCGCGACCGGTCCGGTGTCGCCGCTCCAGCACACCTGGTCACTGGCGATCGAGGAGCAGTTCTACATCCTCTGGCCGGTATCGCTGCTGCTGGCGGCGTGGCTGATCGGTCGTGTTCTGCGCCGGAGCAGACCCACCGACCGGCGCATCCTGGTGATGCTGCTCGCGATCAGCGTCACGCTTGCGCTGCTCTCCGCGGCCGAGGCGATGATCCTGTTCCGCGGCGGCGCTGGGGCAAACCGGGTGTACTACGGGACCGACACGAGGGCGGTCGGCCTGCTCACGGGCGCGTCGGTCGCGTTCGCGCTCGCGCTTCTCCGTCGTCCCGACGCGGCTGAGCGAGCGACGCCGACGCGCGGCGCCGGGGCACTCGGCTGGAGCGGCTTGCTCGCGCTCTCCGGCGTGCTGGTGATGATGCACTACGCGAACGGCGCGTCGGCGTGGCTCTACCCGTTCGGGATGCTGGCCCTCGACCTGGCGGTGGCCGTGATCATCGCCGCGGTCGTGCTCTGTCCCCGCTCTGCCGCCGGCCGGATCTTCTCGGTCGCGCCGGTGCGCCGGCTGGGACAGATCTCCTACGGCGTGTACCTGTGGCACTTCCCGCTGTTCCTGTGGCTGACCGCCGCCTCGACGGGGGTCAGCGGTGCGGGCCTGCTGGGCCTGCGGCTGTCGCTCACGCTGCTGGTCTCGAGCGTCTCGTTCGTCCTGATCGAACAGCCGGTGCGCCGGCGGAAGCTGCCGAACTGGCTGGTCGTGGGACTGGCGCCCGCCTCGATGGGAGCCGCCTGCGCGACGTTGTTCGCCGCCGCGGCGGCAGCCGCGCCGCTGGTGGCGAACGCGCATCTCCCGCAGCCCTCCGCGGCCCTGACCGGCCGTCAGGTATGCCACGTCAGCCTCACCGACACCAGGCAATACGGGCTCTCACCGCTGTCGCCGGACCTCGCCGCCGTCGATCAGCCGAAATGGCTCGTGACCGGCCAGCTCAGCTGGGGCTCGCACAGCCGCGTCACATTCCACACCTGCCCGCCGAAGAAGGTGATGCTGATCGGCGACTCGCTCGCGTTCTCGCTCGGCCTCGGGCAGATGATCGAGGAGCACAACTACGGGGTGGAGGTGGCGAACGCGGCGATTCTCGGTTGCTCGTTCCACACCGGAGGCGAGCTCAACGTGTCCGGAACGTGGCAACCGCCGCCGGCCGGATGTCCTGGTGCGCTCGGGCAGTGGCGCCGAGACGAGCATGCGTTCCGGCCCCAGGCGGTGATCGTCGAGCTCGGGTACCGCGACGAGTTCGACTGGCGGATGAACGGCAAGGTGATCCACCTCGGCCAGCCGAAGTTCGATGCGGGAGTCGAGGCGCAGATCGAGCGCTACATACAGGTTCTGGGGGCCGGGAACACTCCGATCCTGTTCCTGTCGGTCCCGTTCGCGAATCCACGCCCGCAGCCCGACGGATCGCCCTCGCCGGCCGGATCGCCGGCCCGGCACGCCCGGATCAACTCCCTGCTGCGGACGGCCGCCGCCGGCGACCCGACCGAGGTCCGGGTGTTGAACATCGACCGCGTGGTCGCCCCGGGGAACCGGTACCAGCGCGAGGTGAACGGCAAGCTGTGCCGGTTCGACGGCATTCACTTCGCGATCTACTGCAGCGAGCTTGTCGCGCCGGACGTGCTGGGCGCTGTGCGGGCAATGATCACCTCGCCGACCTCTGCGATCCGCCGATGACGCGATCGCATCGGCGACGCACACGGATTGGGCTGTGGGGCGTCGTCATGGTGGGGGCCACCTTCTTTGCGGGGGTGGCCCTCGCCGACGCCAAGTTGACCGCGACCGGGCTGGCCGGTGACCTGGCCGCCGCGACGAGCGTCACTCAGGTGCCCCAGGACCTCGAACCGCCGCTCGCCGTGGCCGGAGCCGCGGAGCCGCTGATCGTCAAGAACGGTTGCCACCTGTCGCGCACCGGCCTGCGGAGCATCCCCTGCGTGTACGGCGACACGGCTTCCACGGTCACGGTCGTGCTGTTCGGCGACTCGCACGCCGCCTACTGGTTCCCGGCCCTGGATGAGATCAGCCGGCGGCAGCACTGGCGGCTCGTCGACCTCACGAAGGACGGCTGTCCAGCCGCCGAGGTCAGCATCGCGGCATGGTTCCGTCACGGAGGCCCGTATCCGGAATGCACCGATTGGCGCAGCAGCGCGATGGCCCAGGTCGCCGGACTGCGCCCTGCGATGGTGATCGTGTCCGAGGCGCGCTACCTCGAGGTGCCTGAGGCGAGACCGCTCGCCGGCGTGCCCACGGGCCACGGGAGCGCATGGCTGGATGGACTGGCCGCGATCTTCCGGTTTCTGAATCGGTCGGCCGCACATGTCGTGTTCATCTCGGATGTGCCGACGCCCGAGCAATATCCCCCGGGGTGCGTCTCCAGGCACGTGTCCGACGTGCGGAGATGCAACACCAAGCTCAGCGCGGCGATCCGTCTGCCCGCTGTCAAGGCCGAGGAGCTCGCGCTCGCCGGGCGCGAGCACGTCGACGCCGTCGACCCCACCTCGTGGTTCTGTACTTCCACGATGTGTCCGGACATCGTCGGCAACCTGTTCGTGTACCGGAACATCGCGCACATGGAGCCGGCGTGGTCGCGCTTCATCGCGCCCGTTCTCGCCGACGCGATCGTGCCGATCATGGGAGCTGCGGGGTGATCACGTGTCCCGGGTCGGGGCGGCGGTCGGGGCCGGCTGCGCTGTAGTCGCCGAACGGCGCGTCGCGCCGCTCGGTCGCGGTCCGGACGCCCTGGTTGGCCGACGTCTCGACGAAGGCCAGGCCGTCGGGCGTGTTGCGCATCAACCCATCAAGAATCGGACCGAGGGTTTGCATCGCGCGTAGGCCCATGTTCTCGTAGGCGGCGTTGACGATCAGCTTCATCGCGGCGAGCTGGGAGGCCGGAATCGCGGCCAGCTGCTCGGCCTGCTCGGCCACCGTCCGCTCGAGCTCCTCGAACGGCACGGCCGCGTTGATCAGCTCGATGTCGGCGGCCTCACGGCCCGACAGCGGCTTGCCGGTCAGCGCGTGCTCCTTGGCCTTGGTCAGGCCGAGCCGGTAGAGCCACATCCCCGACAGGTAGCAGCCCCAGATCCGCGAGTACGGCGTCCCGATCTGGGCGTCCTCGGCGGCGATGACCAGGTCGGCGCACAGGGCCATGTCGCTGCCGCCGCCCACGCACCAGCCGTGGACCTGGGCGATCACCGGCTTGGGCGTGCGCCACATGCTCATGAACCGCTGGGTCGGCCCGTACGGTGACGCCGCCGCCGCGAAGTCCTTGCCCGGGTCCCAGCGGCCGTCGGTGGCGAGCATCTCGTCCCAGTGGTGAAAGCCGCCGGCGAAGTCGTAGCCGGCGCAGAACGAGCGCCCGGCGCCGCGGACCACGATCACCTTGATGTTCTGGTCGAGGGTGGCCGCATGGATCGCGGACTCGAACTCCTCGGGCATCGGGGGCACGATCGTGTTCAGCCGTTCCGGGCGGTTCAGCGTGATCGTGGCGATCGGGCCGGCGACGTCGTAGAGAAGCGTCTCGAAGGAGGTCACAGGGCATACTCCTTGTTGGTCTTGAAGCGGCTGTTCGGAATCCTCGTCACGGGCATTCTCGCCGTCGGATGCGGTGGCGCGGCGGCGCGGACGCCCACGGCGGCGCGCCCGGCGGCGATCGCCCACTGGACGACGCTGGTCCACGTCAGCCGGCCGCTCGATGTGGCCGGCCCGCGGCGCGACGGATCGCTCGTGCTCGCGGCGGCAGGGAAGCTGTACCGGCTGGCCCCGGCATCCGGTCGGGTGACCCGGCTCGCACTCGCATATCAGAGCCCGGGCGGCGAGGAGCCCTACATCGCGCTGCCGGCAATCGGCCATCGGGGTTGCAGCTACGGCGGCGGGACGGTGTACGCCCTCCGGCTGGCAAACGGGCATGGCGTGGTGGCGATCAGCCCGAGCGGTCAGACCCGTATGTTCGCCACGCTGAGCGCGCGCGGCCTGATCGACGGGATCGCCTTCGACGAGCCCGGCCGGTTCGGCTACCGGCTGCTCGTGACCGTCGAGCACGGCGCGACGAGCACTGTGGTCGCGATCGACTGCCACGGCCACGTGAAGACGATCACCGGTCACGCGCCCAAGATCGAGGGCGGGATCACGGTGGCGCCGAGCACGTTCGGCCGGTTCGCCGGCGACCTGATCGCCTCCGATGAGAACACCGGGCGGATCTACGCGATCGCGCCGGACGGCCGCAGTTCGCTGGTGGCGCGCTCGGGACTGCCGCACGGTGGTGACACCGGCGTCGAGAGCGAGGCGTTTGTCCCCGCGCACGGTCGGTTCACCGGGTTTCTGGCCGACCGCGGGACGCCGGGGAACCGCCATCCGGGCGATGACGTGGTGCTGCGGGCCAGCTCAGCCGCGCTGTTCGCCGCTGGCGCGCGGCCGGGGGACCTGCTCGACGCGACCGAGGGCGGGGCCAAGACCGTGGCCGTGCACTGTGGCCCCCAGAAGTGCACGGTGCGGCACGTCGCCGACGGGCCGGCCATAGCCCACCCCGAGGGGCACATCGCGATCGTGGTTCGCTAGCAGCCGGACGAGGCTTCCCCGGCCCCACGGACGCCGAGCGGAGCGAGGCCCTTGATTAGCGCTGGCCGAATCCGACCCGGTGGTCCTCGTGATCCACGAGGACATACAGCACGCGGCTGAGGTCGAGCGCCACCGTGCCGTCCTCGGCCGCGAGCTCGTGCCAGCCCATCGATCCGAGGGCCTAGCGGAGCTTGGCGAGCTCGGCCGGCTGCACGCGGGCGCCGAGCGTCTGGCCGCCGTCGAAGCCGATGCTGATCTTCTGGGGTTTGTCGTCAGGCATGTGCGGGTTGGACGATCTCGGTGAGCACGCCACCGGTGGACGCCGGATGGAGAAAGGCTACCTGGGAGCCGCGAATGCCGGTTCGCGGGCGTTCGTCGATCAGCCGGACCCCGGCCGCGCTCAGGGTCTGGAGCGCGTCCTCGATCGACTCCACGCGGTAGGCGACGTGGTGAAGGCCCGGTCCGCGGCGAGCCAGGAACTTGCCCACGGTGGTGTCCGGGTCCAGCGGCTGCAGCAGCTCGATGTGCCCGTCGCCCACGTCGAGCAGGGCCGCGTCGACCCCCTGCGCCGCGACGGTCTCGCGGTGGACCAGAGGCATCCCGAGCGCGTCGCGGTACACGGCAAGGGCGGTGTCGATTGACTCGACGGCCACGCCGACGTGGTCG
>DATFDC010000227.1:0-2437 GCA_035252415.1 Solirubrobacteraceae bacterium | reverse complement strand
TCGCCGCCGACACAGCCGGTCCGGCAGGTCGTCCAGCAGACCACCGGCGCGCTCGGCGGGGCGGTATCGAACACCGGCAGCCACGTCGGCTCGGTCGTCCAGCAGACCACCGGGGCGGTGGCCGGGGCCGTCCAGCCGGTGAGCCCTCCGGCGGCGGGTGTGGTCAGCGGCGTCGGTGCGGGCGCGGCCCAGACCGTCACCGGCGTGACCCAGACGATCGCCGGCACGCTGTCGGGCCTGACCAAGCACTAGCCGCTGGTCCGCGCGGTGGCGCGCGGCTTTCCGTGGCGAGTTTCCTGACACTCGCCGCCTCGCGCGGGGCGAACGAGGATTCACTCGGCTCTGGGCCGAGGATCCTGACGTTCGAGCCGCAGGCGAAGCCGATTGTCAGGATCATCGCCACCGGAAAGAGGTGCATCGACGAAACCGATCAGGAATCGAGAAGCGCGGGCGGCGAGCCGCAACTAAGTTGGCTGCCATGGAAAACGCGACCCGAGGAGTTACCGTGACGACCCAGGGAATCAAAGTCGTGCTGCACCCCGTCTCCGATCTGGAGCGGGCCAAGCCGCTCTACAGCGCGCTGCTCGGCGCGGCGCCGACGGCAGACTCGGCCTACTACGTCGGGTTCGACCAGGGCGGGCAGCACATCGGGCTGGTCCCGGGCGGTGGCCCGCAGGGCATGACCTCGCCGGTGACCTTCTGGGAGGTGTCGGACATCGAGGCCAAGCTGGCCGAGTTGAGCGCCGCGGGAGCCACGGTCAAGGAGGGCGCGCACGACGTCGGCGGCGGACGCCTGGTGGCCACCGTGACCGACGCCGACGGCAACGACCTCGGCCTGCTCCAAGACCCCCAGTGACCGCGACCCGCACCAACCCGCGCCGCGCCGTGCACGCAGCCGATAGCCACGATCTGATCCGCGTGCACGGCGCGCGGGTGAACAACCTGAAAGACGTCAGCATCGAGCTACCCAAGCGCCGGCTGACCGTGTTCACGGGCGTCTCGGGCTCGGGCAAGAGCTCGCTGGTGTTCGACACGATCGCCGCGGAGTCCCAGCGGCTGATCAACGAGACCTACAGCACGTTCGTGCAGGGCTTCATGCCGACGCTGGCCCGGCCCGAGGTCGACGTGCTCGAGGGGCTGACCACGGCGATCCTGGTCGACCAGCAGCGCATGGGGTCGAACCCCCGCTCGACGGTCGGCACCGCCACCGACGCCGACGCGATGCTGCGGATCCTGTTCAGCCGGCTCGGGAAGCCGCACATCGGCTCGCCGGGCGCGTACTCGTTCAACGTCGCCTCGGTGCGCGGAAGCGGCGGGATCACGGTCGAGCGCGGCGAGAAGACGATCACCCAGAGCGCCAGCTTCAGCCGGACCGGCGGCATGTGCCCTCGCTGCGAGGGCCGCGGCTCGGTGAGCGACTTCGACCTCACGGCGCTGTACGACGACTCGAAGTCGCTGAACGAGGGGGCACTCACGATTCCCGGGTTCAGCATGGAGGGCTGGTACGGCCGGATCTTCCGCGGCGGCGGCTTCTTCGACCCGGACAAGCCGATCAGGAAGTTCAACAAGCGCGAGCTCCACGACCTGGTCTACAAGGAGCCGACCCGGATCAAGGTCGACGGGGTCAACCGGACCTACGCGGGGCTGATCCCGACGATCCAGCGCTCGATGCTGTCCAAGGACGTCGAGGGGATGCAGCCGCACGTGCGCGCGTTCGTGGAACGGGCGGTGGTGTTCAGGACCTGCCCGGACTGCGAGGGCACCCGGCTGAGCGAGGCCGCGCGATCGTCGAAGATCGCCGGCGCCAGCATCGCCGATCTCTCCGCCATGCAGATCTCGGACCTCGCCGAGTGGGTCCGCGGCGTCGACGAGCCGTCGGTCGCCCCGCTGCTCGAGGCGCTGGCGCAGACGCTCGACTCGTTCGTGGACATCGGGCTGGGCTACCTCTCGCTGAACCGGGCCTCGGGCACGCTGTCGGGCGGGGAGGCCCAGCGGACCAAGATGATCCGCCACCTCGGCTCCTCGCTCACCGATGTCACCTACGTATTTGACGAGCCGACCACCGGCCTGCACCCGCACGACATCCAGCGGATGAACGAGCTGCTCCTGCGGCTCCGGGACAAGGGCAACACGGTGCTCGTGGTCGAGCACGAGCCGGAGATGATCGAGATCGCCGACCACGTGGTCGACCTCGGTCCGGGCGCCGGCAGCGCGGGGGGCACGGTCTGCTTCGAGGGCACGGTCGAGGAACTGCGGGCCGGCGACACCCTGACAGGCCGCCATCTCGGCGACCGAGCCGGCCTCAAGGAGGCGCCGCGGGCGCCGGCCGGCACGCTCGAGATCCGCGGAGCGACCACGCACAACCTCCAGGCGGTCGACGTCGACATCCCGCTCGGGGTGCTGGTCGTCGTCACCGGGGTGACGGGCTCGGGAAAGA
>DATFDC010000226.1:0-4899 GCA_035252415.1 Solirubrobacteraceae bacterium | reverse complement strand
CAGCGCCACCGGCTGGCCGGGACCACGGCGAGCTGCAACGGCGAGATGGACGCTCGCGTGGTGCGCCGCCACGTCCGGCTCGAGGAGGCGGCCGAGCGGCTGCTGGCCCAGGCCTACGCGGTCGGCACGCTGAGCGCGCGGGGACGCCACCGGGTGGTGCGGGTCGCCCAGACCGTCGCCGACCTGGAGGGACGCGACCGGATCACGACCGACGACGTGCTCACGGCGCTCAGCCTGCGCCAGCGCAGCGCCGCCGAGACCGCGCTCGCGGCATGACGGTCCGTGCGTGCGACGCGTGCACGGCCCGGACGTGGCTGCTCGGCCGGATGGCCGGCCACATCGAGCAGGCCCGCGCGCGGATCGAGGCCGTGCTCGAGCTCGATGACGACGAGCTGATCGCGGCAGTGGGCGGCCGGGAGCGAGATCGCCTGCGCGGCGAGCTTCAGGACGTCGATCTGGCCGCGGTGAGATCCCTATCGGACGAGGCCGGTCTGGAGACGGTCTGCGTCTGCGATCCGGCCTATCCGCCGGCGCTCCGAGCGCTACCGGCGCCGCCGGCGGTGATCCACATCGCCGGTGGGCTCGAGCGGCTGCTCGCGCTCGTGAGCGGCGACCCGGTGGCGATCGTCGGCTCGCGGCGGGCGACGCCCTACGGGATAGAGGTCGCGCGATCGCTCGGCCGAGGGCTGGGCAGCGCCGGGCTGACCGTGGTCAGCGGGATGGCCCTGGGGATCGACTCGGCCGCCCACGCCGGCGCGCTCGACGCCGATGCGCCGACCGTGGCCGTGCTGCCCGGCTCGGCCGACCGGCCCTATCCGTCCGGCAAGCGCGCCCTGCACCGGCGCATCGTCGCCGACGGAGCGGCGGTGTCCGAGGTCGGGCCGGACACGGGCATCCGGCGCTGGATGTTCCTGGCCCGCAACCGCATCATCGCGGCACTGGCGGCGATGACCGTGGTGGTCGAGGCGAGCGAGTACTCGGGCGCCCTGGTCACCGCCCGGCTGGCCCGTGAGGTCGATCGCCCGGTGGGGGCCGTGCCGGGCCGGGTCACCGGGCCCCAATCCGTCGGTTCGAACTGGCTGCTGGCCGGCGGCGCCCACGTGATCCGCGGACCCCAGGACGTCCTGGACCATCTGTTCGGCGCGGGGGTGCGCCGCGCGGCCGAATCGCGGCCGGAGCCTCCCGCCGAGTTACGGCCGCTGCTGGCCGCGGTGGCCGAGGGTCACGAGACGCTCGCGGCCCTGGCGCGCGCGGGGTTCGAGGCCGACACGGGGCTGAGGTGCCTTGCGGCACTAGAGGTCGCTGGTTACGTCCGCCGAACGGCAGGCGGCCGGTTCACGATGGCGCCCTGACCGCCGCCAACCGGGATGCGTCCTACGTTTGCCGGAATAGTTACGGCAAAAGGCAGACGCAACGGCGCGGGTACCCTCGTGAACGTGACCACCCTGCCCCGCGTGCTCTCGATCGCCGGCTCGGACTCCGGCGGGGGCGCCGGCATCCAGGCCGACCTCAAGGCGTTCGCCGCCTGCGGCGTGCACGGGATGACCGCGATCACCGCGATCACCGCCCAGAACACCGTCGGGGTGACCGCCGTTCACCCGATCCCGCCCGAGATCATCATCGCCCAGGTCCGTGCGGTCGCGGAAGACATCGGCGTGGACGCGGTGAAGATCGGGATGCTCGGCGACCGAACCACGATCGAGGCGGTCGCAAAGGCCATAGATGACCTGCCCGACGGCACCCCGGTTGTGCTCGATCCGGTGATGGTCGCCGAATCGGGCGCTCAGCTCCTCGATCCGAGCGCGCAAGACACGCTCAAGCGGCTCCTGTTCCCCCGTGCCACCGTGGTCACCCCGAACGTTCCGGAAGCCCGTGCCCTGGTGGGGGACCTCAACCCGGAGGAGCTGGTCCGCAACGTCCACGCCCTCGGCCCCGACGCGGTCGTCATCACCGGCGGGCATCGCGAGCAGGCGGTCGACGTGTTCTTCGACGGCGAGCGGCTGGTCGAGCTGCCCGGCCCGCGCCACCCGGGCGGGGCCGCGCACGGTTCCGGATGCACGCACTCCTCCGTCCTGGCCGCCCGGCTGGCGCATGGCGATGACCCGCTCACGGCGGCGCGCGCGGCGAAGGAACTCGCGTCGCGGGCGGTGGCCGACGGCCTGAAAGACATCGGCGCCGGCGCCGGCCCGGTCGACATTCTGGGAATCGCCTCCAAACCGCATAAAACCCGCGCATCGATGGGGTCAGGGGGGCGGGACGCCGGCAAGGTTCTGACATAATCGAACCGTGCAATTCCTGAGGATGAAACCGGGCCATGGAGAGGTTCTGATCGCCGAAGGAGACGTGGAGCGGGCCGAGGACGAGCAGCGCCTGATCGAGGAGTTCCGGCGCCAGCTCGATGCCGGCCTCTGGGCGGCGGTGCCGGTCGCCGGCAAGGAGGGCCGGCGCGAGTCGATCATGGTCCGCTCGTTCGAAGACATTCCCTGGGACGCCGACCGCGTGATCTTCTTCCCGCGGGCGGCGGGCGGCAGGTAGGCGCGCGGCAACCATGCTGCTGGCGCTTGCAGCGACTGCCCTCGTCGCTCTGGCGCTGCTCTCCGACCTGATCGTCCCCCGGATCGACGAGCTCTGGACGCGCCTGCGCACTCACCGCCAGCGCACGCCCACCTGGTCGTATGACCCCGGCCGCGAGCGCCGGGCCGAGCAGCGGGCCCGGGCGCTGCTTCGCTCGTGCGTCAACGAGGAGGAGTGGTCGATGTACCGCGACCTCGGCTTCCTCCGGGTGTGGGGCACGCTGGCCGACGGGCCCGACGACGCCGGCGGCACCGGCGGCGCCCCGTACGCCTACCTGATCTACCCCCACCGCCCAATCCTCGCCTACCTGGCCCAGACCCACCGCCTGCTCAACGAGTATTGCGTCACGTTCCCTGACGAGACCCGGCCGTACGGCTCGAGTCGCCTGCCCGACTCCGACGACGTGCTGGCCAAGTGGATGGCTCTGACCGGCGACGAGCGGCGCCTGATCTCGACCGCGAACATGCACCTGCCCGGCCGCCAGCTCGACCCGGCCCAGGTCAGGCGCGACCTGTGGCGCCTCTCGCAGTGGGAGCGCGCCCGGATGCGCCAGCTCGCCGGCGACGACGGCACCACCTCGCCAGACCGCCAGAGCGCGGCGTAGACACTGCACGCCGGCGCCACCGGCTAACGTTCCGCGCCCCATGGACCTCAAGCACAAGAGCCGTGCGCTGACCGAGGGCCCCGAGCGGGCCGCCGCCCGCGCCTACCTGAAGGGCATCGGCTACGACGACGAGGCGCTGTCCAAGCCGATCATTGGCGTCGCCAACACGTGGACCGAGACGATGCCGTGCAACTTCCACCTGCGTGCGCTGGCCGCGAAGGTCAAGGAGGGCATCCGGGAGGCCGGCGGGACCCCGATGGAGCTCAACACGATCGCGATCTCCGACGGGATCACGATGGGGACCGAGGGCATGAAGACCTCGCTGGTCAGCCGGGAGGTGATCGCCGACTCGATCGAGCTGGTCGCGTCGGCTCACGCCTTCGACGCCGTGGTGGCGATCAGCGGCTGCGACAAGACGATCCCGGCCACCGTGATGGCCCTGTGCCGCCTGGACGTGCCGAGCGTGATGCTCTACGGCGGCTCGATCTACCCCGGTCAGTACAACGGTCAGCGGATCACGATCCAGGAGGTGTTCGAGGCGGTCGGCGCCCACGCCGCGGGCCGGATCACCGACGAGGAGCTGACCGCGATCGAGGAGGCCGCCTCTCCCGGGGCCGGCGCGTGTGGTGGACAGTTCACCGCCAACACGATGGCGATGGCCTTCGAGGTGCTCGGCATCTCGCCGGCCAACTACTCAGGGGTCCCCGCCGAAGACGCGCACAAGGCCGACGTGGCCAAGCAGGCCGGTCAGCTGGTCATGGACGTCCTGAAACGAGGTCAAACCCCGAAAGACATCATCACCCGCGAGGCGCTCGAGAACGCGATCGCCGCGATCGCCTGCAGCGGCGGCTCGACCAACGGCGTCCTGCACCTGCTCGCGGTGGCGAACGAGATCGGCGTCGAGCTGGATATCGACGACTTCGACCGAATCAGCGAGCGCACGCCACTGCTCTGCGACCTGAAGCCCAGTGGCCGCTTCGTCGCCCCGGACCTGTATGCCGCAGGCGGCGTCCCGCTCGTCCTCAAGCGCCTGAAAGAAGCGGGCATCCTCCACGAATCAGCCCAGACCGTCACCGGCAAGACCGTCGGCCAGCACGCCGACGAGGCCACCGAGACCGAGGGGCAGGAGGTCGTCCGCCCGCTCAGCGACCCCCTCAAAACCACCGGCGGCCTGGTCATCCTCAAGGGCAACCTCGCGCCCGAGGGCTGCGTGGTCAAGGTCGCGGGCTACGAGCGGCGCAAGCAGACCGGGCCGGCACGGGTGTTCGAGTCAGAGGAGGACGCGATGGCGGCGGTCCGCGCGCAGAACATCAAGGCCGGCGACGTGGTCGTGATCCGCAACGAGGGCCCGGCCGGCGGACCGGGCATGCGCGAGATGCTCGCGGTCACCGCGGCGCTCGTCGGCGAAGGGCTCGGAGAACATGTGGCCCTCCTCACCGACGGTCGCTTCAGCGGCGCCACCCGCGGGCTGATGGCGGGTCACGTGGCCCCCGAGTCCGTGCGAGGCGGGCCGATCGGGATCGTCCGCGACGGCGATCAGATCACGCTCGACGTCGACGCCCGCCGCCTGGACGTCGAACTGTCCAACGAGGAGATCGCGGCCCGGCTGAAGGACTACCGCCCGCCCGAACGCCCGGCCCCGGCCGCCGCACTGGCCAAGTACGCCAAGCTGGTCTCGAGCGCCTCGCTCGGCGCGATCACGCGCTGAGCAGGCAAATATG
>DATFDC010000225.1:0-3905 GCA_035252415.1 Solirubrobacteraceae bacterium | reverse complement strand
TGATCCAGCGCTACCCGCAGGGGACGCTGACCAAGGTCGCCGCGGTGTACCCGACTCCGTTCTGGCGCGACGCCGGCCTGACCGGCACCGTGCTCGACACCGGGGGACCGGTCAACGCCTCGTTCGACGACTCGCCACCCGGGGGCTCCCCGGGCGTGGTGTTCGGCTTCGTCGGGGGCGACAACGCCCGCACCTACAACGCGATGTCCGCTTCCGACCGCCAATCCGCGGTGATCAACCAGTTCGTCACCTGGTTCGGTGCTCAGGCCGCCCATCCGACCGCCTACTTCGACACGAGCTGGTCTGACGAGATCTGGACCCGCGGCTGCCCGGTCGGGATCCCGTCGCTCGGCACGCTGCTCGCCTACGGCCCGTTGATCCGCCAGCCGGTCGGCCGCATCCACTGGGCCGGCACCGAGACCTCGACGTACTGGAACGGCTACATGGACGGCGCGGTGCGCTCGGGCGAGCGCGCGGCGGCCGAGGTCCTGTCGGCGTTGTAGCGCTAGGCGACCAGCCGCTCGAGTGCCAGCTTGAGAACGGCCGCGCGGCTTCGGCGCGAATGGTCGGCGGCGATGAACTTGTTGGCGACGAACAGCGACATGACCAGCGTGCAGCGCACCTCGACCTCGTCCTCGTCGGCGCAGAACGAGCCGAACAGCTGCCGCATGTAGTCCATCCGGCGGTTGTCCAGCCGCCGGAGGCGACCCTCGACATGTGGGTCCCGCCGTGCCCACTCGCGTATGGCGAGCTCGATGTTCCACATGTCGCCCACGGATTCGGTGAGTGCGAACAGCCGGCGGAGCCTTGTTCTCGCGTCCCCGCCGCCGGTGTCGACTCGCGCGATCGCCTCGTCGACGACCAGCCGCTCCCACGTGTCGAGCATCTCCTCGAGCAGCGCGTTGCGGTCGTCGAAATGCCAGTAGAACCCGCCCTTGCTGACGCCAAGCGCCTCGGCGAGCTTCTCGACGCGGACCGCATCGGGTCCGCCGATCCCGAGGGCGCGCAGGCCCTCTTGGACCCAACTGGTGCGGGGGGTGCGAAGCGGAGCAGCCATGGTTTGACCGGCGCCGGCAACTATACGGTAACGTATCTATACGTCACCGTATAGAAAGCCGAGGTCCAGACCATGAGACTCCCGACCAGCGCGCACACATCCCGGTCGTGGCGGATCCACGAACTCACCCCGGACTTCCGGCTCGAGGACGTGTGGGCCCTGCCGACGCCCGGCGGGCCGGATGACTTCCCCGACCTCGTTCGGCAGCTCGCGGCGGGAGATCCCGCGAAGCGCTTGCCCGGCATCGCACGCCTCTTGTGGGACCTGCGCTTCAAGCTCGGTGAGCTGCTCGGCTGGGATGACGCGAAGAGCGCGGTCGGGTCGGGGGTGCCGAGTCTCCGAGAGCGACTGCCGGAAGACCTGCGCGAGGGGCCGGCCGGCCCGGCGTTCGATTCGCTGCCGTTCTCCTCGGTCTACCTGCTCGAGGACGAGTTCGCCGCGGAGATCGCGAACGCGACGATGCACGGCGTTCTGCACCTCGGTTGGGTCGTGGACGGGAGCGGCGGCCACCACGGCCAGATGGCGGTGCTGGTGAAGCCGAACGGGGTGCTCGGAAGCGCGTATATGGCCGCGATCAAGCCGTTTCGCCATTGGGTCGTCTACCCGGCCGCAATGCGACAGATCGAGGCGGTGTGGCGCTCGCGCTCGGAGCGCCGGGCCCGCCCACCCGCGGTCGAGAGCTCACCGGCGGTTTGAGCGGGCCTCCTTGCGCCGGGCGGTGGCGTCGAGCACCGTCTTGCGGAGCCTGACCGCCTCCGGCGTCACCTCGACACACTCGTCCGAGCGAAGGAACTCGAGGGCCTGGTCGAGTGAGATCTCGCGCTTGGGGATCAGGCGCACGAGCTGGTCAGCCGTGGAGGAGCGCATGTTGGTGAGGTGCTTCTCCTTGCATGCGTTGACGTCGAGATCTTCGGCGCGGGCGCTCTCGCCGACGATCATCCCCTCGTACACCTCCTCACCCGGTGACACGAACAGGGTGCCCCGCTCCTGCAGGTTGAACAGCGCGAACGACGCCACGGACCCGCGCCGGTCGGAGACCAGCGACCCCGTCGGACGCGTTCGCAACTCGCCCTGCCACGGCTCCCAGCGCTCGAACACGTGGTGGACCAGACCGGTGCCGCGCGTCTCGGTGAGGAACTCGGTGCGGAACCCGATCAACCCACGGGCCGGCACCAGGTACTCCATCCGCACCCAGCCGGTGCCGTGGTTGACCATGTGCTCGAGCCGGCCCTTGCGCATAGCGAGCATCTGAGTGATCACGCCCACGTACTCATCGGGCACGTCCACGCTCATCCGCTCGACCGGTTCGCACACCTTCCCGTCGATGCTCCGGGTGACGACCTGCGGGTTGCCGACGGTCAGCTCGAAGCCTTCGCGCCGCATCAGCTCGACCAGCACCGCGAGCGCCAGCTCACCCCGGCCCTGGACCTCCCAGATGTCGGGCCGCTCGGTTTCCAGCACGCGCAGCGACACGTTCCCGACCTGCTCGCGATCGAGCCGCGCCTTGACCTGACTCGCGGTCAGCTTGTCCCCGTCGCGCCCGGCCAGCGGCGAGGTGTTGATCCCGATCGTGATCGACAGCGACGGCTCGTCGACCGTGATGACCGGCAGCGGCCGGGGGTCATCCGCAGCGGCCAGGGTCTCGCCGATCATGATCTCGGGGATGCCGGCGACCCAGATGATCTCGCCGGCGGCGGCTTCCTCGGCCTCCACCCGGTCGAGCGCCTCGGTCACGTACAACTCGCTCACCTTGACGCGCTCGACCTCCCCATCGGTGCGGCACCACGCGACGGTCTCGCCCCGGCGGATGACCCCGTTGCGCACCCGGCAGATGGCCAGCCGGCCCACGTAGGGCGACGCGTCGAGGTTGGTGACGTGGGCCTGGAGCGGGCTGGCGGGATCGTGCTCGGGGGCGGGGACGTGCTCGAGCAGCAGATCGAGGAGCGGCCCGAGGTCACGGCCCTCGGTGTCCGGATCGAGTGACGCGCGCCCAGCCTTGGCGTTCGTGTAGACGATCGGGAACTCGATCTGGGACTCGTCGGCATCGAGGTCGAGGAACAACTCGTAGACCTCGTCGACGACCTCGGCGATCCGGGCATCCGGCCGATCGATCTTGTTGATCACGAGGATGACCGGCAGCCTCGCCTCGAGCGCCTTGCGCAGCACGAACCTGGTCTGCGGCAGCGGTCCCTCGCTCGCGTCCACGAGCAGCAGCACTCCGTCCACCATGGTCAAACCGCGCTCGACCTCGCCGCCGAAGTCCGCATGTCCCGGCGTGTCGACGATGTTGACCTTGACGCCGCCGTACCGGACCGCAGTGTTCTTGGCCAGGATCGTGATCCCCTTCTCTCGCTCGAGATCCATCGAGTCGAGCACCCGGTCGGCTACGTCCTGGCCCGACCGGAACGCTCCAGACTGCCACAGCAGAGCATCGACCAGCGTGGTCTTGCCGTGATCGACATGAGCGATGATCCCAACGTTGCGAATGTCCTCGCGTCTCGCCATCGCCGATCACGATAGACACGTGATGCGGCTGGGGTTTGCCGTAACGTGCCCGCGATGCTGACCTTCTCGGGGGCGGCGCTCGATCGCGTCGGGACGGAGCGGTTGGATCCCGCATGGGTCGCCGAACGTCTGGACGACCCCGCGAGCCGGGTGCTCATGGCGAGCGCCGACGGCGTGCTGGTCCGGGCCGATCCACCTGTCTCGTTGCTGCGCCTGCCCGTTCCGGCCCATGCAGGCCGGGCGGCGGGGGAGGCCTGGTCGGTCATGCTCGGGCTCGAGGACGGCGTCGCGCTGTTCGCCGTGGACCTCGACGCTGTAGCGCCGGAGGAGCGGCGCGGCCTCA